>NZ_JCAKMW010000002.1:0-295250 GCF_059515805.1 Acinetobacter sp. CY05
TTTTCGGGCGTTCGATTGAACATTCTGTCGCATCAATAATGACCCAGTTAAAGTGTTCTTCTGCTGTGGTTATGCTTCGTTTTGGCAGGGTAAAACGTCTTGATTTCATCAATGCATCTTCAACCTTCTTAATGGTTCGATTCACATTACTTTCAGCGATATGGTAATTTGCCGCTAATTCCAGTTGAGTACTATAGTTGCGTAAGTAATTGAGAGTTAATAACAACTGATCCTCTATATCTAAAGTATGAGGTCGACCTGATTTCTTTTTGAGTGATTCTGCTTTTTCTAGAACCTCTAACATCTCAGTAAAAACTTGTCGAGGTACGCCAACTAAGCGTTTGAATTCAGAATCTGAAAAACGGTTTAATTTCTGATATCTCATGAAATTTATATGGAGGTGATTTTTACTTTCGCAAGAGGTCTATTGATTATAAAGGTTTTAGCCGTTATCACGCCCCAATGGTGCAATGGTTATCACAATTTGATCCTCATTATGAACAAGAGATGGGATTAACCGCTGCAGAAGCATAAGCACACTCGGATCTAAACACATTCAAGCTTAGATCCTCAAACCATAATCATATGAGGATGACCCTATGCAGCAACCCTCTGATAATCAACCCCATGACACTTTAGATGCCGATGCCGAACAACTGCGCGCACTCGGCTATACATCAGACTTTAAACGTAGCATGAGTTTATGGGAAAATTTTTCCTTAGGCTTTACTTATTTGTCGCCTGTGGTGGGTGTCTATACCCTGTTTGCACTATGTATTGTGGCCGGTGGCCCACCCATGTTTTGGTCTTATCTGTTGATTGGGCTTGGGCAACTGTTGGTGTGCTTAATCTTTGGCGAAATTGTTTCGCAATTCCCCATTTCAGGCGGTGCATATCCGTGGGCACGCCGTTTAGTGGGCAAACGTTGGGCATGGATGACCGGCTGGGTCTATGCATGGGCACTGTGCGCTACAATTGCGGGTGTATCCGTAGGTGCAGGCCCTTATTTGGCACTCATGCTGGGTTATGAAGTCAGTTCCAATGCCTTTATCTATATCGCATTAGGTTTAATTTTATTTTCAACTTTACTCAACTTAGTCGGTACCAAGTTATTGGCACGTGTGGCCATGTTTGGCTTTTTATGTGAACTGATTGGTGCCATTGCCATTGCTGCGTACTTACTGATTTTTGAGCGTCATCAACCGTTTAGTGTTCTGTTTAATAGCTTTGACATCAGTATCAATGGTTCATACCTACCTGCATTTTTAGCCGCCTCTCTTGCAGGTTTATTTCAATACTATGGCTTCGAAGCCTGTGGTGACGTGGCTGAAGAAACCCCAAATCCAGGTAAACGTATTCCCAAAGCCATGCGTATGACCATTTATATTGGTGGTTCTGCAGCCATGTTTGCCTGTCTGGCGCTCATCCTTGCCATTCCAGATATGCAAAAAGTACTTTCAGGTCAAATTACTGATCCTGTATCGCTGATTTTAACCAATGCCTTTGGTCCTGTGGGTGCCAAACTGGTAATGGCGATTGTACTGGTGTCCTTTATTTCATGTGTTTTAAGCTTACAAGCCGCAGCAAGTCGCTTGTTATTTGCCTATGCCCGTGACGATATGATTGTGGGGAGCCGCCTACTGCAGCGTTTATCTGAAAATCATGTGCCGTCCTTTGCATTAATTGTGACTGGTGTGATTCCTGCTGCCATTGTCTGCTTAGGTCTACTGATGACCGATGCAGTGGCCACAATTGTTGCCTTTGCTGCGATTGGGATTTATATCACTTTCCAACTGATTGTGGTGGCGGCACTCATTGCACGCGCGAAAGGCTGGCGTCCAAATGGTCAATTTAACTTAGGTAAATGGGGCTTAGTGGTCAATATTGCAGCCTTAATTTACGGTGTGAGTGCCATCATTAATATGGTATGGCCCCGTAGTCCTGAGGCAGCTTGGTATATCAATTATTCAATGTTTTTAACCACCGCAGTGGTACTGGGTTTGGGTTTTCTTTACATGCTGCTTGCCAAACCATATGACAAAGGCAACAGCCCATTTGGCGATGCATGGACCTTCTCTAAACCAAAACAACCCGAAAACAAAACGCCAGACGCAGAAGCTGTGATCTTGGCCAAAGAATCTAACTCTTCAATCTAAATAATCATAAAACTTAAAGGAAATAATAATATGCAAACTGAACTCAATACTGTATTTGAACTTGAACAACATCATGAACACACTGTGACCTATCAACCAGAAAACCTATCACATAAACTCTTGATCAATGGTCAATTGCTTGAAGGTCAAGGTCGTCATTTAGCCGTGGTTAATCCAGCACTTGGCACGACATTATTCACGATTGCAGAAGCCAGCCTTGAGCAAATCAACAGCGCCATTGATGCTGCGAGTAACGCATTTGAAACTTGGTCACATACCTCACCCAAAGACCGTGCCGCATGTTTACTCAAAGTGGCTGATGTGTTGGAAGCCAATGCTGAAGAATTTGCTCGTTTAGAGTCAAAAAACTGTGGTAAACCGTATAGCGCAGTCTTGAATGACGAAATTCCTGCAGTGGCTGATGTATTTCGCTTCTTTGCAGGTGCCAGTCGTTGCTTACAAGGTTCAGCTGCAGGTGAATATTTAGAAGGTCATACCTCCATGATTCGTCGTGATCCACTCGGGGTGATTGCCTCGATTGCCCCTTGGAACTATCCATTGATGATGGTGGCATGGAAACTTGCCCCTGCACTTGCCGCAGGTAACACTGTGGTGCTTAAACCGTCTGAAGAAACGCCATTAACAGCACTACGTTTAGCTGAATTTTTAAATGAAATTTTCCCAGCTGGTGTTGTGAACGTATTGTTTGGTAGCGGTGCGAATGTAGGTGAGCCATTGGTGACGCATCCAAAAATTGCGATGGTGTCTTTAACCGGTTCTGTGGCAACAGGTAGCCGTATTATTGTCAACACTGCAGATTCTGTGAAAAAAATGCATATGGAATTAGGCGGTAAAGCACCGGTACTCATTTTTAGTGATGCCGATATTGACGAAGTAGTCGATGGTATTCGTACATTTGGTTTCTATAATGCCGGTCAAGACTGTACTGCAGCTTGCCGTATCTACGCTCAAAAAGAGATTTATGCCAAATTTGTCGAAAAACTCGGTCAAGCGGTGAGCACCATTCAATATGGCGAACAAGATGATCCAAATACAGAACTCGGTCCTGTGATCACCGCTCGTCATTTAGAACGCGTGATAGGTTTTGTTGAGCGTGCCAAGCAACAACCGCATATTCAAGTGATTACAGGTGGTCAACGTGCTAAGCGTGCCGGCTTCTTCTTTGAACCAACTGTACTTGCTGGTGCACGTCAAGATGACGAAATCGTACAAAATGAAGTCTTTGGCCCAGTGGTCAGCGTGACTGAATTTGAAGATGAAACGCAGGCCCTCGCCTTTGCCAATGACTCTAAATACGGCTTAGCCTCATCAGTGTGGACGTCTGATATTGGCCGTGCTCATCGTTTAGCCGCGCGTTTACAGTATGGCTGTACTTGGGTGAACACCCACTTTATGTTGACCAGTGAAATGCCACATGGCGGCATGAAACACTCAGGCTATGGCAACGATATGTCGATCTATGCTTTAGAAGATTACACCGTGATCCGTCATGTCATGGTTAAACACTAAGGAGCAGCTATGCAAGATTATCTGTTGAGTCTGTGGCAAGTATTATTAGGTACTTGGGCAGCACAAGCTAGCGCTCACTCAGGCTACGCAGCATAAAAAAAGCCGGTGCAATGCACCGGCTTTTTATTCAACTTAAACTTACGCTTGAATTGTTTCTAAAGCAGCATTTAATGTTGCGCTTGGACGCATCACTGCATTAACTTTAGCTGTATCAATCGCGTAGTAACCACCGATATCTACAGATTGACCTTGCACTTGTGCAAGCTCAGCAACAATCTTTTCTTCATTTGCAGCAAGCGTTTGTGCAAGTGGAGCAAATTGTGCTTTAAGCTCAGCATCTTGGTCTTGAGATGCTAACTCTTCAGCCCAGAATTTCGCTAGGTAGAAGTGGCTGCCACGGTTGTCAAGTTCGCCAGTACGACGTGATGGAGACTTGTCGTTGTCTAACAATTTACCAGTTGCAGCATCTAAAGTTTGAGCTAGAAGTTTTGCTTTCGCGTTGTCTTCTTTGATGCCCATCTCTTCTAGAGAAACCGCAAGCGCCAAGAACTCACCTAAAGAATCCCAACGTAAGTGGTTTTCTTCGACTAACTGTTGTACGTGTTTCGGCGCAGAACCACCCGCACCTGTTTCGTACATACCGCCACCTGCCATTAAAGGCACGATCGACAACATTTTTGCAGACGTACCTAGTTCCATAATTGGGAACAAGTCTGTCAGGTAGTCACGTAAGATGTTACCTGTTACAGAAATCGTGTCTAGACCGCGAGCAACACGCTCAAGTGTGAAGCGCATTGCACGTACTTGAGACATGATTTGAATGTCTAAACCATCTATATCGTGATCTTTTAAGTATTTCTCAACTTTTTTGATCACTTCGTTTTCGTGTGGACGGTACGGGTCTAACCAGAAAATCGCTGGCATGCCAGAGTTACGTGCACGTGTTACAGCAAGTTTTACCCAATCGCGGATCGGTGCGTCTTTCACCTGACACATACGCCAGATATCGCCTTCTTCCACGTTTTGAGACATTAATACTTCACCAGTTTCAAGATCAGTGATGTTTGCAACACCTGATGCTGGAACTTCAAACGTCTTGTCGTGTGAACCGTATTCTTCCGCTTTTTGTGCCATCAAACCAACGTTAGGTACAGTACCCATGGTTTTTGGATCAAAGTTGCCGTTCCACTTACAGAAATTGATCATTTCTTGGTAGATACGTGCGAAAGTTGATTCAGGCATCACTGCTTTACAGTCGTAAGGCTTGCCGTCAGCACCCCACATTTTACCGCCAGAACGGATCATTGCAGGCATAGAAGCATCTACAATCACGTCGTTTGGAGAATGGAAGTTAGTGATGCCTTTAGCAGAATCTACCATTGCAAGCGCAGGACGGTGTTCTTGACATGCATGTAAGTCAGCAATGATTTCTTCACGTAGTGACGTTGGTAGTGTTTCGATCTTTTCATAAAGACCGGCCATACCGTTGTTTACGTTTACACCAAGCTCTTCGAATAACTTACCGTGTTTTTCAAATGCTTCTTTGTAGTAAATTTTCACACAGTGACCAAATACGATCGGGTGTGAAACTTTCATCATGGTTGCTTTTACGTGTAAAGAGAACAAGATACCCGCTTCTTTACAATCCGCTAATTCTTTTTCATAGAAATCGCAAAGCGCTTTCTTGCTCATGAACATAGAATCGATGATTTCGCCGTCTTGTAATGCAACTTTTGGCTTAAGAACGATCGTCTCACCTGCGTTCGTGATAAGCTCCATTTTCACATTACGCGCACGGTCTAAAGTCATTGACTTTTCGCCATGGTAGAAGTCGCCTTCTTGCATGTGAGAAACGTGAGTTTGTGACCACTGTTTCCACTCACCCATAGAATGCGGGTTTTTCTTCGCGTAGTTTTTCACCGCTGTAGGCGCACGACGGTCAGAGTTACCTTCACGTAATACAGGGTTTACTGCTGAACCTAAGCATTTGCCAAAGCGTGCTTTAAGTGCTTTTTCTTCTTCAGTCGTTGGGTTTTCTGGATAGTTAGGAATCGCAAAACCTTTAGATTGAAGCTCTTTGATACATGCTGTTAACTGTGCAACAGAAGCACTGATGTTCGGTAGCTTGATGATGTTTGTGCTTGGATCTTGAGTCAAACGACCAAGTTCAGCAAGGTTGTCGTTAACCTTTTGCTCTTCAGTTAAAAATTCTGAAAATTCTGCAAGTACACGAGCTGCAACAGAGATGTCTTTTTTAACAATCTCAACGCCAGCAGGCTTAGTAAAAGTCTCGATGATAGGCAATAGCGAGTAAGTTGCTAATAATGGTGCTTCATCAGTTAATGTGTAAATGATTTTTGACTTTCCACCAGCCATATATATCCCCTTTTGGATTGTGTTTTTAAGGGCCAAGCTTGTGGCACAGCCCCTACGAACCGGTTTGCTTAAATAAAACCCTGAGAGTATCGGTCTTCACGGCTTTTCAGTCAACGAAATATCCTTTTAGATTGCGATTTCGCTGAAAATTTATACATATTTTTGGCAATTTTATACCGCCCCTATTCTAGGCGAGATTTGCCTAAATATGTACAAAAAATATGCAACAATTAATCAACTTGGCTAAATTTCGTTGCGCTGATTTTTTCAAGCCATAAAAAAACCACGCGATTGCGTGGTTTCTTAAAATCTTGGTAGGTATAAGCAGACTCGAACTGCTGACCTCTACGATGTCAACGTAGCGCTCTAACCAACTGAGCTATACACCTAAGGTATGAGCATATTAATCGAAACAATTGAGCTAAGACAAGGGTTTATGCTTTTTTTTAAGTTCAAGCGAGCATTTTTTAAGCATTAATTTCAATTGGGGCGGTGGAGGCATGCTTTTCCTGTTTGCATAACGGTATTGCCGGTCATAGATCGCCAATGTGGTTAAAAATCCCGCTAAATCCTCTGCAACATTCAGACTTAAACGTTCTAACCATGCAGCATGGCTTTCAACGCTGCCCTTTTTAAATTGAGCCTGTAAGCGATGTTCAAAGGCCAACAGTTGCCGTTCATAGCCAGATTGGCTGTAATAGACATATAGGTGACGTGCCAACCATGCACTGGCTAGCATTGCCATAATACTCAGCCCAGCAAATATCATTAGACGTAAAGGTGTAGATAAACCTAGACTGCCCCACCACTTGATTTGTTTGCTTTGATCATAGCCCACCACCTTGTTTTGCCATTGATAACTAACAAAATCGCTCCAAATATGTAAGCGGCTCGTCCATGCCAGTTGTTGCTGCTTTAACGCAGATTGTTGCTGCCATAGGCTATTTTGAATCCCTTGTTGAATACGTTCAGGGGCAATTGCTGCGGTTGGGTCAATACGTTGCCAGCGTCCATCCAGCCAAACTTCACTCCATGCATGCGCATCCAATTGCCTTACTTCCCAACTTTGCCCATCTGGTGCAGCTTGCCCACCTTGATAACCAATCACCACCCGTGCTGGAATCCCCACATAGCGCATTAGCATGACAAAGCTAGATGCATAATGTTCACAAAAACCAATTTTTTGATCAAATAAAAAATCATCAATGTGATGGCCCTGTAAGCGGCCGGGGCTTAGGCTATATTGAAAGCCTTGGGCTTTATACCATGCCAAGATCTGCTGTACATAGCGATTCGGATCAGCCTGACTTTGCTGATAAAGTTGCTGAGCTAAACGTTGGGCTTGGGGGTCATAGTGGCTTAAATACTGTTGATTACGTTGCAGTACAGCCGGATTGATAGGCTGTAACTGCTGTTTACCCAACCAGACTAGCTCTAGCATTTGCCGATGATGCTGTCTAGCGACACGAATTGCGCCATCTTGCTGTACATAATAGCCGCGTTGTAAAGGCTGCGAATATTCCAAAGCCGTAACCCATTTTGACTGGGGATCAGCTGCTAGATATTGATAACGTAGCCCTGAATAAGCTTGATTGCGTGGCTTAAACAGTGCGTGGTGATTACTCGGATCCGCTGACCAAGTTTGCCCATCATATTGGTCGAGTACCATAGCACGCCAATATAAATCCTGTTGTGGCGGAAGCTTTGTCATATTGCCCACAATACGAAAAGCCAAGGCACTCGATTGTGATAAATTAGCAATATCGCCTGGTGCCATTTCATCACTCAGCCCTGTTGTGGCTTGTGAACTGGCAATGGGCATCTGCCAAAGTGGTGGTAAGCGTGGAAAAAATAGAAACAAAATCAAAAAAAATGGCGCTGCATATAACAGCAGCTTACCCATCTGTTGGCTGTCTTGCAGCCATGTGGTCGCTTGAGTCTGAAAATTAAGCTGGTGTAACCGATATAAACCTACAAGGCAACTTAATAAACTCAGTAACACCATGGCTGTCATCCAGACACTGGCACTATATAAAAAGCTGCTGGCACTGACAAATAAAGCAAAATTAAATACCACAATCCAATCGCGTTTGCTTTGGCTTTCTAAAACTTTGGCAAATAGAAAACTGGTTAAAATGGCAACGCCCGCCTCCACTCCTAAAAATGTACCTTGCGCTGCATAAATCACGCCAAGCGCAAGTATAATCACCAGTAAATTAAGTAGCTTGGGTAAAATATAGGCTTTTTTACTACTGATGAGAAATAAAATTAATACCGCAATGAGCAGCAGCACTAAAAGTTGAGGTAAAAATAAGGCTTGCGCGCACAGCAATAAAATCAGCGTAACCACAATACTTTGACGAATTGAATTGGGCATCATAGTTTAAGCCTCCGCCAGTAAGCGTTTGGCCTGTTGTAGTTGGCTTTCGCCTTGCCCCAAACAGAGCTGCTGATGGGGTAATTTCAGCACATAGGCATGCTGCAGCCGCTCACATTGCTCCACCAAGCCCATCATCACTTGCAACTTATGTTCATGTTCTGTGACTGTAAGCTCAGCATAATCAATGACGACCTGTTGCTGCTTGGCATGCGGGCTAAATTGTTTGATATACATGCCCTGTCCACGCGCCAACTGTTTCCATGCCACCTGACTTAGAAGATCGCCCAGTTGGTAGTTTTTCAGCTGATAAAACTCATCCATACCTTGCTCTAAAACACGCTGCTGTTGCTCTAAAGTCTGCATCCGAGCTTGCGGCGCCACCCAAGTAATCAGTTGTTGTTTTAAATGGACATGCGTCCATGCACGGACTAAACCCAGTGGGTAGACTGACATTAAACTTAAATCAGGATAGTAAAAGGCACCGCGCTGAATGGGTTGAAAATAAAAGCGTACTTGCTGAGAGCGCTGCTGCATATGCACATACTGCTGCTCCAGACCAACACTGACTTTTAAATAACGCGCCCTAATGTGTGTTTGACTTAAAGTGACAATCAATTCTACAGGCTGACCAACTTGTCCCACTTCGTCATAATCTAAAGTAATTTCCAAACCTTTAAGCTGACGATACGCCAAATAAAAACTGATACACAATAAACTGCTGATTAAAAAACAAAAGGCCAAAATCAAATTATTGGCGTAATTAACGCCTGCGATAAAGCTAATGACAATTAAAGCCAAGTAAATATAGCCCGGTCGATATACAAATACCAACACGTCTTGTTGTCTAAGTAATTTATGCCCTTGCCATAAAAAACGTTTTTCTACCCAGCGTTGCCAACGCGCGCGCATTAACTGACCTTCACTTGCTGTAACAATGCTTCAGCTTGCACTTCTGTCATATTTAAGCGATGTGCCACCACAGCGCTAAACACCGCTTGTACATCATCTGCACTGACAAAATCACGTTGAGAAATTAAAGCATAAGCTTGGGCTGCTTTTTTGAGTGCTAACAGGCCACGCGTGGATAAACCATGGCGATTTTTACGCGTGATGCTCGCTAAATCGAGTAGATAATCAAGAATAGCGGGGCTTAAATAAACCTGATCAACTTGGGCTTTGAGCGCTAGAATCTCTTCAGGATTAAATACAGCTTGTAACTGGGATATTAGGGCTTGACGGCTACTTTGCTGTAACAGCAAGCTTTCGGCCTGACGCGATGGATACCCTAAAGATAAACGCATTAAAAACCGATCAAGCTGCGATTCGGGCAAGGCATAAGTGCCACTTTGAAACAATGGATTTTGAGTTGCTACTACCCAAAATGGTTGCGGTAAGGCATAACGCACGCCATCCACACTGACATAGCCTTCCTCCATGGCTTCAAGCAAAGCACTTTGGGTTTTGGGGCTGCAACGGTTAATTTCATCGGCCAATAAAATTTGGCTAAAAACTGGACCTTGCTTAAACTCAAACTGCTGGGTCTTTTGGTTAAACATATTAATGCCAATAACATCACTGGCCAGCATGTCATTGGTAAATTGAATCCTTTGAAAATCTAAGCCTGTTAGATGAGCCAAGCTACTGGCAAGTGTGGTTTTACCCAGCCCCGGTAGGTCTTCAAATAGCAAATGCCCACCTGCCAATAGGCAGGTGAGAGCCAATTGGGTTTGTTTTGATTTATCTAAAATCATGTGATTGAGCTGCTGCAAAAAATCAGCGATTTTTTGTTGCTGTAGTTTTGTTGTAAGCTGCTTATTCGTTGTTTCTTTTGTGCCCCAAATCACTGATTTTTATCCCCAATTAAAAATTGTGTTTAATTAACATAGCGTGTTTTGCAGCTTTTCTAAAGAAATTAATCGTGAATAAGATTTAAGCCAATAAAAAAGCGCCCCGAAAGACGCTTTCTTATTAGATTAACAAGGACATTTTTTCATACCGCCCCCTGCCGATGGATAACGAGAATCCACACAGTGGCGGTAAAAAGTTTTCGCATCCATAGGTGTTAAATCTGGATGGTGCTGCTGCATATGTTTTACATAATTTTCATAATCTGGTACGCCCACCATTAAACGAAAACTCTGCTGTAAACGCTGCCAAAGCGTCGCTATACGCGACCAGTTTTTTGGATTTAAAATTAAATCCTTTTGCGACATCACGGTCATTTTAATGATTTTGTAAATTACCGTTTTGCCGCTTTTGGCAAATTTTAGATTCATTTTCTATTCCCTCATCAACCTTAGTGATGCGCCTGCGGCTTAATCTCTTCAGGATCACGATAAATCGCTTCGGCTTCATTCACGCTTGGATGTGGATTGGCCAGCGCACGGCGGACCACACCAACAGCAGCAAATAACATCACAAATGCCACAATCATAAAGAAGGCACAAAGACCCGCGTTAATTTGATTAGATAAAGCGACTGTATGCATTTCTGCTACATTTTTTGCTGGCGCTAAAATTTCATTATTGGCAATGGCTGTATTAAAACGCTCTGCTTGCGCCAAGAAGCCAATTTTAGGATTTTCATGGAAAATCTTTTGCCATCCTGCGGTCATTGAAGTAATAAACAAGAAGATTGTTGGCACAATCGTGACCCACACATACTTTTGTTTTTTCATTTTAAATAAGATGACCGTACCTAAAATTAAGGCCATGGCTGCCAAAATTTGGTTACCAATACCAAACAGTGGCCATAAGCTGTTAATGCCCCCTAAAGGATCAACCACACCTTGATAAACAAAGAAGCCCCAACCAGATACCGCCACCGCAGTCCCAATTAAGTTACCCAAAAAACTTGATGAATTTTTTACCGCAGGAACCACAATTCCTACCGTATCTTGCACCATAAAACGACACGCACGCGTACCCGCATCAACCGCGGTTAAAATAAATAAAGCTTCAAATAAAATCGCGAAGTGATACCAAAATGCCATCATTTCACGGCTGTTAAAGATTTCAGTGATGATATGTGCCATACCAATCGCGAAGGTTGGTGCACCACCCGTACGTGATAAGATTGTGCTTTCACCCACTTCTTGCGCAAGCAGTGTCAGTGCTTCGGGTGTCACCACAAAACCTAAATTACGTACCGCTTCTGAGGCCGACTCAACCGTTGTACCCAATAAAGCTGCCGGTGAGTTAATCGCAAAATAAATTCCTGGATCTAAAATCGTGGCACAGATTAAGGCCATGATGGCAACAAATGACTCCATCAACATACCACCATAACCAATCATACGAATATCGCGTTCGTTATTGACCAGTTTTGGGGTTGTACCTGAAGAAACCAAAGCATGGAAACCTGAAATCGCACCACAGGCAATGGTAATAAATAAGAATGGGAACATTGAACCAGCAAAGACTGGCCCAGTACCATCGACAAACTGGGTAAATGCAGGCATTTTCATTTCAGGCATTGCAAACACAATACCAATGGCTAAACCTGCAATCACCCCAATTTTTAAGAAGGTAGACAGATAATCACGCGGCGCCAGCAATAACCACACAGGTAATACGGAGGCAATAAAACCATAAATAATCAGTGCCCAAGTCAGTTCAGTACCGGTTAAAGTAAATAATGGTCCCCAGTATGGATGTTGGGCAATATTTTCACCATAAATGATGCCCAGCATCATCAATACAAAACCAATAATCGAGACTTCTGCGATTTTACCCGGACGGATAAAACGCATATAAATCCCCATAAAAATGGCAATTGGAATGGTAGCTGCAATACTAAACACGCCCCACGGGCTATTGGTCAGTGCTTTCACGACAACCAATGCCAATACCGCCAAGATAATAATCATGACCCCAAGTGCACCCAGCATCACCACAATACCAGCAAAGGTACCCAGTTCTTGTTTGGCCATTTCACCTAAAGATCGACCGTCACGGCGTGTCGAGATAAATAAAACCAAAAAGTCTTGGACTGCACCGGCCAACACCACACCCACAAGCAGCCAAATGGTGCCCGGTAGATAACCCATCTGTGCCGCAAGAATAGGCCCAACTAAAGGACCCGCCCCAGCAATAGCCGCAAAATGATGTCCAAATAACACCCCTTTATTGGTCGGGACATAATCTAGACCATCATTTAAACGATGCGCAGGGGTTAAACGCCGTGCGTTGAGTTCAAAGACTTTATTGGCAATAAATAAACTATAAAAGCGATAAGCGATGCTGTAGACACAGGCTGCAGCCAATACCAGCCAAACGGCATTGACGTGTTCACCGCGGCTTAAAGCCAAGATCCCAAAGGAGACTGCGCCGACAATTGCCACCAGCAGCCAAATCATTTTCGAAGTCATGCTCGACTTCGTCTGTAAAGTTTCCATTTAATCCCTCATATTACATTGCTTGTCAATCAGCTTATATTTCTTCGAGGTCTGCTGTTTAAAGCGACTCTACGCTCGTTGTTGTTGTTTTCCTCTTATACTTTGGCATTAAAAAAGGGGTGATTTGCATCACCCCTTTCGATAATAGTCTATTTTTAAACCATTATGCACGTTCTAGGTAGTCACCAGTACGTGTGTCTACACGAACGCTTTCTTCTTGCTGAACGAATAATGGTACACGTACCACAGCGCCAGTTTCTAATTTAGCAGGTTTACCGCCACCGCCAGAAGTATCACCACGTACGCCTGGATCAGTTTCAACGATTTTTAATACCACGAAGTTTGGCGCGCTCACTGACAATGGAACACCGTTCCAAAGCATAATTGTGCAAAGTTCGTTCGAGTCGTCTTTTAACCATTTTGCCGCATCGCCCATTGCAACTTTGTCTGCAGCGATTTGTTCAAATGATACTGGGTCCATGAAGTTCCACATTTCGCCATCGTTATACAAGTAGTTCATTTCTACTTCTTGGATGTCAGCAGCTTCTAAAGAATCACCCGATTTAAAGGTTTTTTCTAACACTTTGCCTGATTTTAAGTTACGTAACTTAACACGGTTAAACGCTTGGCCTTTACCTGGTTTTACGTATTCGTTTTCCATGATTGAACATGGGTTACCATCAAGCATAACCTTAAGGCCTGACTTGAAATCATTGGTAGAATAATAGGCCATGACTGGCTCACTCCAAACTAAATAATTAAATCTATAAATGCTAACAGCAATTTACATCGCACTTGGCACGAGGGACTCATTCTACTGTGGATTAATTTCAATCAACAGAAAATTTGCGCCTTTTTATGCCATGACTGCTTATCTTACGCACGGACAGAACAAAACTTTAGTTTATCCCTTCCCCGCTTATCGGTAGAATTATCGCATACTTTAGCGACAGACTAAAAAAGTGCAGCGTTTTTTAGCCGCTCTGGTTTCTTTAGAACGTAATATTCGCTTAGAATTTAAGCAGCATTACGCTCCTCACTCCCATCTTCCCGAGCATTATTTTAAACATTTGGCATGATAAACTATTTATATCAAGAGCAAAACTGGCAATCTCAACTCAGTGATTTAATTACTGACCCTGCTGAATTACTGGATCTGCTTCAACTTCCTCAGGATTTATGGGCAGGCGCACATTTGGCCGCAGAGACCTTTAAACTACGTGTACCGCGTGCCTTTGTCGCTAAAATGCAAGTCGGCAACCCATTCGATCCGCTGTTATTGCAAGTTCTGCCGCATCATTTAGAACTTGAAGAGCATCCTGATTTTGTCACCGACCCTTTAGGTGAAGAACAAGCCAATCAACAACCAGGCGTACTACACAAATATAAAAGCCGTTTTTTGCTCACCTTAACTGGGGCTTGCGCGGTGCATTGTCGTTATTGTTTCCGTCGTCATTTCCCTTATCAAGAAAACCTACCTAAAAACCAAGATTGGGACAATATTAAGCAATATATTGAAAGCCAACCTGAGATCAATGAGGTGATTTTTAGTGGCGGCGACCCACTGACCTTATCTAATCGTAAATTAGGCGAATGGATTGAACGGCTCTGTAGCATTCCACAACTGAAGTTTTTACGTATTCATTCACGCGTTCCAATTGTGATTCCAAATCGTATTGATGATGAACTCATTTCTATCTTAAAAAACAGTAGGCTACGCATAATTGTAGTGGTACACTCAAATCATGCTGCTGAATTAGACGATTTTACTTGTCACAAACTTGCCCAACTTGTCGAGCATAAAATGACTGTTTTAAATCAAGCAGTACTGCTCAAAGGTGTGAATGATTCAGCACAAACTTTAAGCGATTTAAGTTATCGTTTATTTGATGCTGGCGTGATGCCGTACTATTTACATGTCTTAGACAAAGTCAAAGGCGCACAGCATTTCGATTTAAATCCAGACCAAACTGAGCTGATTTACAAGGATGTTTTAGCGAACCTACCGGGTTATTTGGTTCCTAAACTTGTTCGAGAAATTGCGGGTGAAAATAATAAGACTCCGCTTTTTGGCACCACGAATTTTTGAGTTATGATCATGATGACCATGCAAACTTCAGATTTGTTTCACACCCCAACCCAACCTAAATTAGAAAAGCTGAGTTTTTGCCATCATAGTATTCAAGGTGTCCAAGATTGGGTGTCGACCTTATCCATTTTGCAATTGGGTGATTCATCTAAAACCTTATTTAATGCCTTACTCGAAATCTCAGAGCTTGAATGCTCTGAAGCCTTACGCTTTGATTTAATTCAAGCGCTGCATCCAACCTTAGAAAATGTGTTAATTAGCTTAGAGAAACACTTTTTAAATCAAGGTTTAATTTCAAGTGACCGAAATAATCATATTATTGAATTGGCAACCTTGATGCGTTGCTATTTCAGTAAGATTTATATTGATATTGCCAAACGTAGTCATCAACAATTACAACATCAACAGTTTTCGTTATTCGCTTTTCGCAAAAAGCGTAATTTAGCCACGGTTCGCATTATGGCAACCTATTATGCCTTACAACAAATTAGCGCGCTGTTTTATCAGCAACATATGTTGTATAGCGAAGCTTTACCTGGACAATGGCTGATTGCCCATCAATTACTGACGTGGGCGATTGAGCATAACTTTGATCAAACCAACATTAACCACATTCAAGGTACAGAGCATAAGCTCACCACTGTGGCGCAGGCCTATGCGCGTTTAATACTGCTTGAGGTTTTCAACACGCATCAAATTCGGCCAACCGAAATTCAGGCCCTGTATTTATGTAGTGTCGATTGGGCGCGTTTAGTGCAAGTACTGCCTAAAGAAACCACGTTATCACGTTATGCAGTGGATACCAGTCAAGATCATCCACCCATGTATAACAATAACCACGCCAAAAGCTTAAATCCCAATATTTTTATTGCCACACAAAAGCTCTTAGAACATTTTAGTGATTTACAGCGTAAGCAAAGCGAATATTTGTCTAGCAATGAAAAGTCGCTCCTGACCCCAGCACTACATTTTCATATTCATAATTTATTAAGCAACCAAACTGGGCGTCGTTCTGAGCGGTATGATTACTCGGCCCCGCTTAAAATTTGTTTTAGTTTGGCTGTAGCGCATTTTTATCTCTCCAAGGGCAAAGCTTTTTTTGATACTTTAGAGCTCAACAATGCTTATAAGCTGCAAAATAGCACCAGTTTACTTGGGGGTTCGAGCACTCCACCTCAACAAGAACCTAAATTTGTTGATCGTGAAGCACGCCAAATTTATTCAGCAGAAGTGGTCAATATTAGTTTAAATGGCTACCGCATTCGTTGGACAGGTGAAACGCCTAAAAACTTAAAAACCGGTGAGTTGATTTTAGTCCAAGAAAACACGCATAGCCAATGGCGCTGTGCCACCATCCGCTGGATTAAACAGGCTACGGAAAAAACCTTGGAACTGGGGATTGAAATCTTGGCGCAGCATATGTATCCCTGCGCTGTCCATATCCGTAACGAAAACACCGTTAACAATTATCACTTTGCATTATTGATGCAAAATATCGAACTGGATTTAGTCAAAAACAGTTTGATTTTACCAGGCTTACCCATTTTTAGAGAAAAACAAACCATCTTTTTACGCTTGGGGAATACCGAGATTAAGGTGTATCTCGTAAAAGCTTTGTTGATCACGCAGAGCTTTATGCAATTTGAATATGAACTGCTTGATGAAGCCCAACACGCCATCATTGAGAATTTTATTCATAAACAGCAATACGAGGTCAGCAATCATGATTTATGGGAAGCATTAAAATGAGAAATCTACTCTTGTCAAAAAAGTTAAAGCAGACGCAGACTCGGCTTCTAATTATTGATGATAACCAAATCGGCTTTAACCAAATTTTTGATTTACTAAACAACCACGACCATCACATGCATGGTTTACTGCTAGACGATTTAAAAAGCTTTGAAAAACAGCTGCAACAACCCTGGGATTTGGTAATTTTTGGTCGTGCTTATGATCTCAAATTGGAGCAAGCTTTAAGTTTAATTCATGCCTCTAGCCAACAACATTTGCCTGTTTTATTTTTACGTCCAGATCACTATCAAACACATCAATACAGCAGCTATCTGCACAAAGGCGTCTATGATGTGGTTAGCCTTGCTGAACCAGAGCACTTTTATTTAAGCTTGGTGCGTGCACTGGCCTTTAGCCGCCTGCAACAACAGCAAACACAATTATTAAATGAGCTAGAAACTGCACATACTCAAGCTCAAGCTTTAGTTGAAGAAAGCAACCGCCCTGTGGCACTGATTCAAGAAGGGATTCATATTCATGCCAATGCTGAGTATTTAACCTTGTTTGGCTTTCAAGATCTGGATGATTTGATTGGCTTACCCTTACTCGATGTGCTCCAGCCACAAGATGTCAATGAGTTTAAATCGCGGTTTAAAAAAATCAGCCAAGGACAATTAGATTTAGGTCGCTTTAACTTACAAAGTAATAATCCTGCTATTGCCAGTGCTGCTGCCTTAAACTTAGAATTTTTATTGGCTACTGATCATGAAGATACGTTGCAATTAAGTATTGATCAAGGCGAACATATTTTTGCCCTCAGCAGTTTAACACCAAAAACTGAAGCCGCTCCTGCGGCTAAAGTCACGCTCACCTATCAACAGATCAATCGCTGTTTACAGCAACAGCCAGCTAGCTTTAATGCTTTGGTTTTATTTTCTTTAGCCTCTTTCCCAAGTGATGCCTTACATTATGCTTGGCATACGCCCAAAGACTACTTTGCCAGTATGAAGGTTTTTTTGAAAGAGCAAACCCATGCACCGGTTTTTGAAATTGAGCCGATGGTGTATGTGGGTGTATTTCAGGCCGACAGCAAAGCAAAGCTCGAATCTAAACTGATTGGTTTAACCAGTTTACTCAAACCCCAGTTATTGGCCGTGGGTCAACAAAGCTATCCTCTTCATTTCAACATTGGTTATAGAACCATTGAACGTGAGTTTGAAGATCAAGCACATTTACAGCAAATTATGAGTGATGCCTTTACCCAAGCCTTACCCCATAATTCACGTCCAGATGCGCTAGAACTTAATTTAGAGCAGCCTGCTGAACATGAGCAACTGAGCTTAATTGAAACCCTACAGCAAGATCTACAGCAAGGACAAATCCATCTTAAATATCAACAGCTTTATGATAAGCACGATAGCGAGTTATACATTTATGAAGTCACCAGCGGTTTTATTTACCAAAACCGTTGGGTGAGTTTGGATAACTTAAACGATCTAGATGAAGTACCTGAACTTTCGATTCAAGTGGATCGTTGGATTTTGGTTGAAGCGTGTAAACAATTACATAACTTTATTACCCAATATCCAAAAGCCAAATTGATTGTTAACTTAAACAAACACATCTTACTTGAAGATGCCACTTTAGCGGATTTGGTCACTAAGCTTTTAAGTATTGTCGGCAGCCAAGAACAGTATCCCTTATGGTTACAATTCTCTGAGCAAGATTTAAGTAACCACTTTGCTGAAGCACAAAGACAAATTGCTCAGTTGCATGAACATGGTGCAGCCATCAGTGCGCGGGATTTTGGCTACTCAATGTATAGCGAATCGATTTTGAAACAAATTGACTTTCATGCGGTGACCCTGCATGACGACTTAACTTTAGCCCTGCATAATGACAAACAAACTCTAGAATTACAGCAACGTTTGCAAGAACTTTCCCAAATCAAAGCCGTTGATATTATCCTGCGTGGTTTAGATGATATGACGCTATTTGCCAACTCTTGGAATTTAGATGCGCGCTTTATTCAAGGCGATTATTTCCAAAAGAAATTGGATCATTTAATTGCCCTTGATGACTAATTAAGTGGGTAATACCCAATTTTTTGCATAAAAAAAACGAGCCAATGGCTCGTTTTTTTTCGCTTTGGATTAACCACGTTTGATAGAACGTGACATACCAGCAAAACGTTGTTTGAACTTGTCGATACGACCGCCAGTGTCCACGTTCTTTTGTTTACCAGTGTAGAACGGGTGGCAAGCTGAACATACGTCAAGGTAAATCGTTTCTTTACCAAGAGCAGAACGAGTTTCGATTACGTTACCACATGAACAAGTTGCAACGATGTTTTCATATTTTGGGTGAATATCGGCGCGCATGGTCGATTACTCCATAAAGTTAAGAAGGTTTTGCTGTCATCGCAATTGATCACTCTCAAACATGAGGAATCGCTAATGTCTTAGCAGATCAACACCATAACAGACCATTCTTTTGGCCCACCGAGACGGATACCGTCAGAGCTAAGCACAACAAGCTGCGCGTATTATACGTGATCAAACAGCGAAAAGCGAATTTATTCTTGAAGCTCTGCTGAGTGCTTGGCCCAATAATTGGCAATCATTCCACAGACCATCAATTGAATTTGATGGAACAGCATAATCGGTAACACAATCATACCCAGTGGTTGGCCAATGAATAAAATCTGTGCCATGGGTACGCCACTGGCTAAGGTTTTTTTAGAGCCACAAAAGAAAATGGTGCGTTGATCGGCAGTACTAAAGCCCAGCCATTTGGGAATCAATAAAGCCAATAGCATAACAATCGTGAGCAACACCGAACAGACTAAAATTAACAGCAATAAGGTGGTTAGGCTCACCTGTTGCCATAACCCTGCCACCACGGCGCTACTAAATGCCCCATAGACCACCATTAAAATTGAGCCTTGATCAAAGACTTTAACGATTTTGGGCATTTTTTGCATATAAGGAAACACCCAAGGACGTAGGATTTGCCCCAAAATAAACGGCACCAATAGCAATAAGGTAATTTGTAGAATCGACTGGGTTGGGTCAAAATTATGCTGACTTTGTCCTAAAATAAATACGCTGACTAAAATTGGGCTAATAAACATACCAATTAAATTAGAAAATGAGGCACTACAAACCGCACCTGCCACATTGCCATTGGCCACCGAAGTAAAAGCAATGGAGGATTGTACAGTAGATGGTAAAAAGCACAGGAATAAAAAACCCCAATATAACTCTTGTCCAAGTAGCGGCAATAACAGCGGTTTGGCCGCTAAGCCTAAAATCGGAAATAAAGCAAAGGTGAATAAAAATACTAAGCCATGTAATTTCCAATGCAAAATACCATCGCGTACTGCTTCACGGGATAACTTGGCACCATGCAAAAAAAATAAGATGGCAATCGCAACTGTTGTTAAATAGCCAAAAACTTCTGCTGCCTGCCCTGAAACAGGCAAAAAACTCGCAAGTAACACCATCACAAACAGTAACAGCGTAAAACGATCTAACGCCAACAATTTAAGCATGTATCCCTACCCCTCAAGTATTATTCTTTGATATAAAAATGCCCGACCATCTTAACAGAGGTCGAGCACCTGCTTTTTCTTTAAACAGATGACATATTTTCAGCTGTGAGCTGAATCTATTTCATCTAGGTTTAAACTCAGCTTAGTTATTGCGTGCGTTAGAATCTTGTTGAATCAATTCAATTTTGTAACCATCTGGATCTTCAACAAAAGCAATCACCGTCACGCCGCCTTTCATTGGGCCAGCTTCACGCACCACATTACCGCCACGCGCTTTAATCTCTGCACAGGCTTGATACGCATCCTCTACCGCAATGGCGATATGACCATAGGCATTGCCCAGCTGATAGCTATCGGTATCCCAGTTATGAGTAAGTTCTAGTACAGTATGATTTTCTTCATCGCCATAACCCACAAAAGCTAAGGTAAAACGACCTTCTTCATAATCACGTTTACGAAGTAAAGTCATACCAAGCACCTCAGTGTAAAACGCCAATGAGCGTTCTAAGTTGCCTACACGTAACATGGTATGTAGCATGCGCATGATGTTATATCCTTTTGGTTTATTTGCTGAGTACTATAGGCAGTTCAAGGCAAAATTTCAATTTGAACTACCACCAGCAGCGCTTAGTTTTGTTGATGCTGACGCAATAAGCGTGCCACCCAAACCACCAACAATAAAATGGGAATGCCAATTAAGGTGGTCATTAAAAAGAAGTTTGGATACCCAATATTGGTCACAATGGTGCCAGAATAGCCGCCTAAAATTTTAGGGGTTAAGGTCATCAGTGAGCTAAAAATTGCATATTGCACCGCAGTAAATGACACACTGGTTAAACTCGATAAAAAAGCAATAAACGCCGCGCCTGCGAGCCCTGATGCCAAGTTATCAACAATAATGGCAAAATACAGCCATGCGTCGCTATAAGGTTTAATCACTTTACCTGTCAGGTTCACCTGCTCAGCACTACCGACCAAAGGCAACGGCTCAAGATCAATATCTAGAGCTTGTGCTGGGCGAATTTGATAGTTGGCCTGGGTTACAATACCTTGACCTTGTACGAGATTGGCACGTGCAGTGACTGTTTTAACAGGACTTTGCAAGAGTGCTAGCGCCGGAATTGCACTGCTAAACACACCATTTTCATCTATTTTTGCTGGGTAATCTATGCCGTTTAAGCTCAAAATCACCGGTTGCTCAGTATTAAGCAGTTGCGGATCAACCCCAAACAATTGTCCTTGTACCACAATGCTTTGGCTGGCATCTGGCGTGACTTGAATAGGCAACAATTGAATTTGTGCATGATTGGCTGCATTTAAATAGGGCCATGCCACACTGACCTGCTGTTGCTGTTGATTAAGCCCAGCTTGTACTGTGACCTGATTGCTTTGTACCAGCACCTCATTCGGCACGGCAACCTGAAAATAACCCACTTCATCGACTGCTGCGACGTATTGCTGTGTACCAACATTAACCACTACATCATCAAACTTGTCGCCTGATTTGACCAAGCCAATAAAAATCAGGTTTGTGGATGAGGCTAAAATCGCCCCCACAAACATCAGCTTCATGATGTTAAAGCGCTGTGCCAACAAGCCACCTAAGAAACCACCCACAAGGCTAAAAATCACCCCGTAAATTTTTACTGCTTCGGCAATTTGTTCTTTGCTAAAGTTCAGGTCTTGATAGAATACATTGGAAATTACCCCGGCAATAATGTCGGAAATACGGTAAAAACCAATCAGCAACAACAAGACTAACGCGAGTTTTACACCATAACGTTTAAAGAAATCGGCAATTGGATTGACCCAAGTGGCATAGGCCATGTCACGATTGACCGCGCCAAATTTCACTAGGCTTGAACCCACTAACAAAGCCACAGCAGTCGCCGTTAAAAAGCGTAGACTTTCTAAGCCAAATAAAACCAAAGCGTCTGTCAGCTCAAATTGATGTTTGAGCGTTGCCACCAGATCACCTGAATAGATATACGTTAAGACAAAGCTCGTTACAGCCACAAAAAAGACCAGCACTAAACGATAATAATCGCTGCGTTGATAATTTTTTGCTACACGCACAACTGCGGGTTCACGAATACATAAGGTGGTGATAATGCCCACAAACATCACCCCTGCCATAGCAAGGTAAGTGATTTTCCAAGCATCATAAATATAATTACCTTTTGCCGTACCCAGTGATGCGGCCAAAAACAAGGCACCTGCCCCTGCCACAATCATGCCAATGCGATAACCTGCGTTATAGGTCGAAGCCAACACGGTTTGCATTTGGGTTTCAGCCAGTTCAATACGATAGGCATCAATCACGATATCTTGAGTGGCGGCAGAAAAGCCAAGTAACACAGCGCCAATCGCCATTTGATAGACTTGACTTTGCCCTAAGGCTGGATCTGACCATGCCATAATGGCGATGGCACAAATAATTAAGATTTGCGCAACCAACAACCAAGCACGGCGCCGACCTAAAGCTTTGGTTAAATACGGCAGTGGCAATTCATCAATGAGCGGTGCCCAGACGAATTTAAAGGAGTAGCCCAACGCTGCCCAACTAAAAAAGGTCACCGCACTTTTACTAATACCAGCTTCACCTAGCCAAAGCGATAGACTTGAAAAGATCAGCAGGATAGGAATACCTGCAGAAAAGCCCAAGAACAGCATGATCAGCGCGCGTCGATCTAAAAACGCCGTAAACGCCGATTTCCATCCAGTCGATTGTGTGGTCATTGCTTATTATTTTCTGTAAAACGAATAGCGCTATTCAAACGCTTAATGCAGCCTGTTTCAACTAGATTTACGGAGACAGTGTGAATATTTTCACTGAACAGAGCGAGTTTCGCTTGAATTTATAGGGCTAACCCATATACCTTAAGGCTTCACTCCATTTTTATTTATGTTTTGGATTCTATACAGTGACCGAAAAACTTGAGCAAAATAACGCCCCAAGCGAGCAACAATTACAACCCTCTCATGCAGAATTTGTGTCTGCTTTCGATCAAAACGATATTCAAAACACTCTAGAAAAAACTCGTTTACGTTCTAGTCAACTCACGCATATCCCTAACTATGCCAAAATCCCGGCTTCAACCAAACGCATTAAGCCACTCAATAACTTTTTGGGCCAAGATCGTGCCCGTGCGTCGGTAGAGGCTGGCATCGCGCTACCGTATTCAGGCTATAACATTTTTGCTGTCGGCACGGCAGGATTAGGTAAACGCACCATGGTCAAGCGTTTACTGGAGCAACATGCCAAAGACATGCCAACCCCAAGCGATTGGGTCTACGTGAATAACTTTAAACAACCTCGTCAACCCATCGCCCTTGAATTACCCGCAGGTCAAGCAGCTAAATTTCAGGCGCAATTACATCAATGTTGGCAAACCATTTTAAAACAGCTCGAGCGTCGTTTTAGTACCGAAACTTATCACAACCATATTGAAGTGATTCGTCAGCAAACAGGCTTGGAGCAACAACAGGCTTTGCTAGAGTTGACCAAAGAAGGCGCAGAGTTAGATTTAAAACTGGTCTCACGCGATGATGAACATTGCTTCGTGCCAGTACAATACAAAGATCAAAAGCTGATTGAACTGACTCAAGAAGATTTAGACACCTTAAGTCACGACAAGCAAAATGAAATTGCGGCCAATATGCGCTATATGGACAAAAAGCTTGATCGTCTAGGTTTACATTTGGGTGATTTAGAAGATCATGCGCGCGACAAAGTGCAAGTCTTAAACCGCGATATTGCTAAACAAGTGGTTATGCCACGTATGACCGCCTTAGCCAATAAATATAAGGACGTCGCAGGTCTTAAAGAATATCTCAAAGACTATGCTGACGATATTATTGCTCATGTAGAAATTATCTTAGAACAAGAAGAAGATGATTTCCGCCCGAGTAATTTTAGCCGCGTACCGGCACGCTACCAAGCCAATGTGGTGATTTCACATAAAGCCAATAGTGGTGCGCCTGTGGTGTTTGAGGATTTCCCAACTCATTACAACTTATTGGGTCATGTTGAACAACTGACTCAACACGGTACCATCACCACCGACTTTACCTTAATTCGTTCAGGCGCACTGCACCGTGCCAATGGCGGTTTCTTAATGCTCGAAGCCGAACAACTGCTCGAGCAACCTTATGCATGGCAAGGTCTGAAACGTGCGTTAAAGTCAGGACAGCTTAAACTGTCGTCGCTCGAACATATGCTGACCCTAACCGGCAGTATCTCGATTGAACCTGCGGCCATTCCCTTAAACATTAAAGTGGTGCTGTTGGCTGAACCAGAAATTTACTATCAAATTTTAGAAGTTGAACCTGAGCTTGGTAGCGTATTTAAAATTCGTGCGGATTTTACCGATACCTTACAACGTAACGAAAGCAATGAACAAGCCTATATGCAGTTGATTGCCGATTATGTACAAAGCGATAAGTTGCTGCCATTTGACCGCTCTGCTCTTGCCGCCCTCCTGACCGATTCTAGCCGTCAAGCCGAAGATCAAAGCTCGCTGTCATTGCATGCCTTAACTTTGGGTGATTTGATTCGTGAAGCGCATCATCATGCAGAGAAGTCGCAGGACAAAATCGTTACCGAACAACATATTAATATGGCCTTACAACATCGTCAGTATCGCTTAGGCTATCTACGTGAATTGTATTGGGAAGATTTAACTCGTGGTACGCAGCTGATTGAAACCAAAGGTCATCGTTTAGGTCAGATCAACGCTTTGTCAGTGATTCACTATGCGGATGTAGAATTTGGTTTACCGTCGCGTTTAACGGCATCGGTGTATCAAGGTGGCGGTGATATCTTAGATATTGAGCGTAGTGTGGAATTGGGCGGCTCTTTACATGCCAAAGGCGTGCTCTTAATGTCATCGTTCTTAAAAGCGCATTTTGGCCGCGAGCAAATCCTGCATTTCTCTGCTGCCCTTGCCTTTGAACAAAGTTATGGTCAGGTCGATGGCGATAGCGCGACTGTGGCGGAGCTTTCGGCGCTCATTTCAGCGATTAGCCAAATTCCAATTGATCAATCATGGGCGATTACAGGTTCGATGAACCAATTGGGTCAAGTGCAACCCATTGGTGGCGTGAATGCTAAAATCGAAGGTTTCTTTGATGCGTGTAAATTACAAGGCTTAACTGGCAAACAAGGCGTGATTATTCCTCGTCAAAATATGCAACATTTAATGCTACGTAAAGATGTGATTGAAGCGGTCAATTTAGGTCAATTCAATATTCATGCCATTGATAATATTGCCCAAGCTTTGGAAATTTTAATGGCGCGCCCTGTAGGTCACTTAAATAAAAAAGGCCGTTATAGCAAAGGTTCGATTTTTGCTGCAGTAATGAATCAACTTGAATACTGGCAAGCCTTAGAAGATGGCGCCGAATTTGAAGAAGAGCCGAAGAAAAAGAAGAAGAAAAAAAAGAAAAAGGATAAGGATAAAAAAAGCAAAAATGCAGTTGAGGAAGTGATTGAACAAGTCACTGAAACAGAAGCATAAAAAAAAGCGCCTACGGGCGCTTTTTTTTACCACACAGCAGTAAAAGCTTAAGCTTCAGGTGCTGGGCTATATTGTTCAACTAAAGATTGTAACTCACCTTTTTGGAACATATCTAACATAATGTCGCTACCACCAATTAGCTCACCATTGATCCACAATTGTGGGAAAGTTGGCCAGTTGGCAATTTGCGGTAAAGTTGCACGAATGTCTTGGTTTTCCAAAATGTTTACATAAGCAAACGGACGACCAATTTGACTGAGTGCTTCAACCGCGCGTGCAGAGAAACCACATTGTGGAAATTGTGGTGTGCCTTTCATGTACAGTAATACTGCATGTTTGGCAATTTGATCACGAATTAACGCTTCAGTATCGCGTACTTGTTCAGTCATTGATAAATCCTCAACTAATCTGTGCTGCATTATACCCAAAACCAGCTAAAACAATATGACAAAAGCAATATTTCTATTTTTATTTCGAATTGGACTTTCAATCCGAAACAGTTTTTGCTTATATATCCTGTGTATTTTACGCTTCTTTTGCGAAATACAGACTAATTTTTTTTATTCCTCAGATAAGAGTTCGTCATGAATAATATCACCCTTGCACCGGTACAAACTGATCAACCCTCGCATTTAATGCCGGTATTTGGCCGCCAAAAGATCAGCTTTGTCCGAGGACAAGGTGCTTATCTTTATACCGAAGATGGTACAGAATATTTAGATGCCTTAACAGGGATTGCGGTGTGTGGTTTAGGTCACTCACATCCTGCTGTGACTGCTGCCATTGCAGAACAAGCTGCAACTTTAATTCACACCAGTAACTTATTTGAAGTGCCTTGGCAAACTGCTGCGGCACAAAAATTAGCAGAAGTGGCTGGCATGGAAGAAGTGTTCTTCTCCAACAGTGGTGCAGAATCTAATGAAGGTGCGATTAAAATTGCGCGTAAATTTGGCCATCTGCAAGGCATTAGCCACCCGAAAATCATTGTTGCCGATCACTCTTTCCATGGTCGTACCATGGCAACGCTATCAGCGACAGGCAATAAAAAAGTACAAGATGGCTTTGGCCCATTGGTTGAAGGTTTTATTCGTGTGCCGTTTGGTGATGTGGAAGCCATTGAAGAAGCAGCCATCAATCATCCTGACATCGTGGCCATTTTAGTGGAACCGATTCAAGGTGAAGGCGGTGTCAATACTGCACCACAAGGCTTTAGCTACTTAGAAGATATCCGTCGCATTTGCAACCAACACAATTGGTTAATGATGCTAGACGAAGTCCAAACGGGTAACGGCCGTACCGGTCAATACTTTGCTTACCAACATACCAATATTGTGCCTGATGTGTTAACTACAGCCAAAGGCTTAGGTAACGGTTTCCCGATTGGTGCGGTAATGACTCAAGGTCGTGGTGTCGGGGTGCTGACTGCTGGTAATCATGGTTCAACCTATAGCGGTAGTGCGCTCGGTTCACGTGTGGTATACACAGTCATTGATACGATTGAAAAAGACGATTTAGTGGCCAATGCAGCTGAAAAAGGTGCTTATATTGTTAGTCAACTACGTGAAAAGCTAGCAGATCAAAATGTAACAGTGCGTGGCTTTGGCTTAATGATTGGGATTGAACTACCAAAAGCTTGTGGTGAGCTGGTTGATATTGCGCGTGATGAACATCACACCATTATTAACGTCACTTCTGGCAACGTGGTGCGTTTATTACCTACTTTAAATATTGACCAAGACCAAGCGGATCAATTAATCGAACGCTTAGTACTGATGATTAAAAACTTTTTAGCTTAAGCTAAAATGCACAAAAAGCCGCAATTTGCGGCTTTTTTTTGTGAAGCTCAATTAGAAATTAACAGGCTTCTTGGTAAATTCTGCCCCCAGGCATTTGGCAAAAATATTGTTTTAAAGCATCTAGACAACGATGAATTTTCATTGGTTGTTGTTCGCGTTTTAATGTGACTGCATATAAATTAAAAACCGGTAGTTTCCATTCAGGTAGAACTTCAACTAAAGCACCGCTCATTAAATCTTTTTGTACATCTAAATAACAAACACGGGCAATGCCATGGCCTTGTAAACACAACGCTTTGGCCACTGAACTGCTATTACTGGTTAAACGTGCACGCATATTCAGCTCAAGCTGTTCACCTGTAACTGCATGGCTAAACTTCAGCTCTGGTTGAGCTTTAAGTAGACTCACAGGCAATAAATCATGTTGCAGTAAATCTTCTGGACGTGACACAGGACTATTCTGATTTAAATAGCTCGGTGCAGCCACTAAAATTTGCTCGACCCGAAGTAAAGGTTCTGCCACCACATGGCTTTCATCTATTTGTGTTGCCACACGTATGGCAATATCAATGCGGCTTTCAATTAAATCAGCTACTTGATGTTCTGCTTCTACATGTACTGCTAAACCACGATGGGCTGACATCCAGTGTGACAGTGCAGGAATAATATGCTGCGCTGCTAATTCTGGTGTGGCTGAAAGACGTAATTCCCCAACTAAATCGTCACGTAATTCATTAATACGGATTTTACCCCGCTCTGCAGCAGCAAGCATTTCTTGGCAGCTATGGAAAAAGGCCTGTCCCGCCTCAGTCAAACTCAATTTACGCGTCGAACGATGTAGTAATGTCACTTCCATCTCGTGTTCTAACGAACGAATTTGCTGGCTCACAGCACTGGTTGTGATTCCAAGTTCACGCGCAGCACCACTAAATGAGCTTTTCTCAACTACACAAGCAAATACTCCCATTGCTCGAAGTTGATCTAACATAAATTTCCCTCTGAACTTATGAGTGCTTTTAACAAAATAAATTTAATAAAAGCAACTCATTGTATTATACGGTGAAATTATTTATTTGTATTCGATAAATTTAATTAATTGGTAAAACATTACTCGGATTAATTGGTTTTCCATCTAAACGAACTTGAAATTCCAACATGGTTTGCGTTGTCCCGCTACTGCCCATTTCTGCAATTTTTTGACCAGCTGTTACATTTTGTCCACTTTGTACCAATAACTTGCTGTTATGTGCATACGCACTGATATAACCATTAATATGTTTAATTAAAATCAGTTGCCCATACTCAGGTAAACCATCAGCAGCATACATCACCTGACCATCGGCAGCGGCCAATACAGCATCACCCATTTGCCCAGCAAAACGAACCCCTTTAACATTTTTATCTAAATCAAAAGTATGTAGTACTGCACCTGCGCTTGGACGGACCCATTTTAGACCTGTGTTACTATTAGTAGAGACCGCCGGTGTCACGGGCGCGGTTGGCTGTGGCTTGGGTTGGGTCTGTACTGTTGTGGTCGTTTGACTTGGCAGTGCAATACTTTGACGCTGAATTGGCGCTGCTTGTGCCACCGCTTGGGTGGTGGTGGTGCGTTTAGCACCTGTATTTTTTAAACGAATCGATTGCCCCACATAAATCTTATAAGGTGCTGCAATATCGTTCATAGCGGCAATACTTTCATAACTTAAGCCATAACGCCCAGCAATACCACTTAAAGTATCGCCTGAACGTACCGTATAAAAATCTGGTGCCACTGCATAACGTGCTGTGTTATTAATTTGTGGTTTAGATGCACATCCTGTCAATACTGCCACCGAAACCAGCGCTGTGGATAACAACACCTGTTTAACTAAGGCGTTTGGCTTTGTAAGCATGCGAGATTGAAGGACTGACATAAATAAAACTCTCCACAACATCTATTTTTGATTGTGGCTAAGACTAGCAAAAAAATTACGCTATCGCTGTTGCCACGGCTTTTTATCACAAAGTTATAACATTCAAGTTCAATGTGAACCAAATTGTTGATATAAATCCGGCAAAACTGTGTAATTGGTCGCATCCATTTGAATTGGGGTAATGCTGACATAGCCATTTTGAATAGCCGCAAAATCTGAACCAATTTCACCCAGTTCAGCTTTGGCTTCCGTAACTGCTTCGCCTGATAATCCAATCCAAAACACTTGCCGACCGCGCGGGTCCACTTGACTGGTGATCGGTTTCGATAAATGTTTACGGCCTTGATAGGTGATCTTTTGCCCTTTAAGTACAGCCACATCTGGAATATTAATATTAAAAATATGCCGTGGCGGTAATTCAGGCACGCCTTGAGCAATAAAATCATGCACCCACTGTGCAGCCTGCTGATAATCTTCAGGCTTTAAATAACTGCGTACATTAGCACCCGCGAGCGACACGGCGATGGCTGGCTGCTTCATTAAACGCCCTTCAAACGCTGCACCAACTGTGCCTGAGTACAAAACGTCATCGCCTAAGTTAGCACCACTATTAATACCACTGACCACCAAATCAAATTCAAAATCAAATAACCCGTTCATTGATAAGTAGACACAGTCCGCAGGTGTACCATTGACCGCCCATACATCTGGAGAAATTTCTACAGGACGTAAAGGACGATCTAAAGTCAGCGCTGAAGAAAAACCACTACGCTCCGCTTCAGGTGCGACCACCACCACGCGCCCCAATGGTTTAAGTGCTTGTGCCAAGGCTATAATACCCGGTGCAAAAACCCCATCATCATTGGCAATCAAAATGTTCATGTTGTTATCCTTAAAATCAATACACTCTTACAGGCTTATTCTAAATATCGCGCAGTTTTAAGTACTTTGCCATTAGCTTAAAGCAAGGTGTTTATATTTTTTAGTATTTTACTGACCTTTATCTGGTTTTTGCTGTCTTTTGCACATTTTATTGGCAAGTTATATTTACTTTTTCGCAAAATTTAAGCTAAAAAGCACAAAAAACAAGCATGTTTTTTGTCTGCTATTTCAGCTCACTGTATTTAAATGTATTAAGGAGAATGATGGTGCGTTATTTGGCGCTGTGTTTAACCGCTGTTTTTGCTGTATCTAGTCCTGTGGCCATTGCTCAAGACACTAATCACGAAGTTACTCCAACCCAGTATGTCACTGAAGAAGAATTAGCTGCCCTCTTTGTATTATCTGAAATCTGCCCAAACTTGGTCGATAATCCCTCGGCCTTTGAGCAAGGCTATCAAAACTTTGTGCAGTCCTATTTACCTGAGCTTAAGCAACCCCTAGTCGCCTTAAAACATTTTGCTCAACAAACGCAATCTGCACCGATTTTGCTCGAAGCCCAACAAGATGCCAAACAAGCGGGCACTGTGAAAAACCGCGAAATCTGTCAAGAACTGACGACTTATCACAAATAACACAAAATGCTTACAATATCTTGAGAATCAGGGCTCTTCCCCCATAGCAGTTGTTAGAACTTTGTCCTAGAATGCTAGGCTCATTGTGCTTACCTCAAGATATTGGAACCATCTAGAATGACCCGTAAAAGTGCCCTTGCTGCATTCTTGCTCTTGCCTAGTTTTTCTTATGCAGCAACTGTGTTATCAGCACCACCAGAACTCAATAACAAATCTTATGTTTTGATGGACTATGAAACAGGTCAAATCCTTGCTTCAAAAAATGAAAATGAAAAATTAGCACCAGCATCAATGACCAAAATGATGACCAGCTTCATCATTGAACAAAAGTTATTAAAAGGCGAACTCACGGAAGACGAAAAAGTTCGTATGAATGAATCGGCTTGGTGCCGTGGTAGCAGTACAGAATCGTGTATGTATGTGCCTTTAAACGGTACAGCAACAGTTTTGGAAATGCTGCGCGGCATTATTGTGCAATCGGGTAATGACGCATCAAAAGCCATGGCAGAACATATTGCTGGTAATGAAGGCACCTTCGTTCATATGATGAATGAAGAAGCCAAACGTATCGGTATGAGCAATACCCAGTTTGTAAACTCAACTGGTATGCCAGCAGATGGACATTATTCGACTGCCAAAGATATGGCGACGCTTGCGCAACATATTATCCATGACAGCTCGAAATACTATCCAATTTATTCAGAAAAAGAGTTTAGCTTTAATGGGATCAAACAAGGTAACCGTAACGCCCTACTTTATACTGACCCAAGTGTGGATGGTTTAAAAACTGGTCATACCGAAGAAGCAGGTTACTGCTTAACCACCTCAGCTAAACGTGGCCCAATGCGTTTAATTTCAGTGATTTTTGGTGCACCGACCATGCAGGAACGTGCCTCACAAACCCGTAACTTATTGGCATGGGGCTATGCCAACTTTGAAACCGTCAAAGTACAACCTGCCAACCAAGTCTTAGCCAAAGCTAAAGTTTGGTATGGTAAGAGTGCTGAAGCTGAAATTGGTTTAGCTGAAAACTTTAACGTTACCATGCCTAAAGGTCAGGCCAATGCGATTAAAACTCAGCTTGTGGTCCAACCTAAACTCACAGCACCTTTAACCAAAGGTCAAGTAGTCGGTAAATACGTTGCCTCTTTAGATGGCAAAGTCATTGCAGAAAAGCCACTTGTGGCATTAAAAGACGTTGAAGAAGCAGGCTTCTTTGCACGTATGTTAGATCACATTAAACAGTTCTTTAGCAACTTGTTTTAATTGATTAATATCTTTTAAAAAGCATGCTTTCGAGCGTGCTTTTTTTAGCCTTAAAATAATCGTGAGAAAAATATGTCTAAAAATATACATCCTTATTTAAATACTCAGCCTGTGCTTGCTCCAAGCTGTTACATCGATGCCATGTCTGTTGTGATTGGAGATGTCGAATTGGCTGAGAATGTTTCTGTGTGGCCATTTGCCTGTATCCGTGGTGATGTCAATCATATTCGAATTGGCAAAAATTCCAATGTTCAAGACCATGCGATGCTGCACGTCAGCCATAAAAAAGCAGATAAACCTGAAGGTTCCCCCCTGATTATTGGTGAGGATGTCACGATTGGTCATCATGTGACTTTACATGGCTGCACAATTGGCAATCGGGTTTTAATTGGCATTAATACAGTGGTGTTAGATGACGTGATCATTGAAGATGATGTGATGATTGGCGCAGGCTCCTTAGTACCACCGGGTAAACGACTCGAAAGCGGTTATTTGTATGTAGGTAGTCCAGTCAAACAAGTACGCGCTTTAACTGAAAAAGAACGTAATTTTTTACCATATTCGGCACAAAATTATGTCAAGGTATCACGCCATTATATCGAACAAGCTTAAATCACCTAAAAGCTGGGCCTATAGGGCTCAGTTTTGCCAGCAAATCTGAGTTTATCAACCTTTTAGCAACCTCTAGATGCTCAGCATAGTTGAGAAAAAGCAACATTAGACTGCTGTTTTTATAGATTAAAAATATATTTATTTAATTTAGTTAATATTTAACAGCAACTTATTTTTAACTTTTTACGTTAAAATTTACCCATCTAGACAACAAATCTTGTCTGAGCATAGCCAAGCTATGAGAAATTGCGTAGAATATGGCTTTTATTCCATGGTGCTTTGCGATGACTGCTTGGACTGCGCATGTGACTGTTGCCACCGTTGTTGAACAAGACGGAAAGTTCCTGTTTGTTGAAGAACATACAGAAGGCGTGACACATACCGTATTTAACCAACCCGCAGGCCACGTTGAAGCAGGCGAAACCATTATGGACGCCGCTATTCGTGAAACCTTGGAAGAAACTGGCTATCGCGTGAGTATTGAATCACTGCTTGGCATCTACACCTATACCCCACCGCTGTTCCCTGATCGTACCTATTATCGCTTTTGCTTTTTAGGCAAAGTGCTTGAGCATTTTCCTGATGCCAAACTCGATACAGGCATTGTTGGTGCAGTATGGATGAGCTTAGATGAACTCCAAGAGACTGCACGTGCCCGTAGTCCATTGGTGATTAAAGCTGTACAAGATGCAAAAGCCGGCAAGTCGTATCCTTTATCGCTCCTTTATGAGCACCAAAACTCTCCCTTAATTTCAAATTTGGATGCCTAATCCTATGCAACAACGTGTCATCGTCGGTATGTCTGGTGGTGTAGACTCCTCTGTGTCTGCTGCCCTTCTACTTCAACAAGGTTATCAAGTTGAAGGCTTGTTCATGAAGAACTGGGAAGAAGATGATGGTACGGAATATTGCACGGCCATGGACGATCTTGCCGACGCACAAGCCGTTTGCGACAAAATTGGGATTAAATTACATACAGCCAATTTTGCTATGGAATATTGGGATCGTGTCTTTGAGCATTTCCTAGCAGAATATGCCGCAGGTCGCACCCCAAATCCCGATATTTTATGTAATAAAGAAATTAAATTCCGTGCCTTTTTAGATCATGCTATTCACTTAGGCGCAGACTTTATTGCCACAGGTCACTATTGCCGCCGTGGTGAAACCCGTACCAATTCACGTGGTGAACAATATGCACCGCTATTACGTGGTGTCGATCAAAACAAAGATCAAACCTATTTCTTACATGCGGTACATGGTCGTGAAATTAATAAGACTTTGTTTCCTGTGGGGGAAATTGAAAAGCCACAAGTGCGCAAAATCGCTGAAGAACTCGATTTAGTCACTGCCAAGAAAAAAGATTCAACCGGTATTTGCTTTATTGGTGAACGTCGTTTTAATGACTTCTTACAACAATATCTCCCTGCACAGCCGGGTAAAATTGTCTTAGAAGACGGTACTGAAATTGGCGAACATCACGGCTTGATGTACTACACCTTAGGTCAACGTGGTGGTATTGGTATTGGCGGCTTGAAAGGTGCAGCTGAAGGTGCTTGGTTTGTTTTATATAAAGATATTCCGGGTAATCGTTTAGTGGTGGGTCAAGGTCATGAGCATCCACTGATGCAAAGCACCATGTTATGGTCACAAGCGATTGATTGGGTGGCAGGCGAACAAGACATCCCTGCTACGGGTTTACGTTGCACGGCCAAAACCCGTTATCGTCAACCTGACCAAGATTGCACGGTATTTAAGGATGAAAACTTTGCCGAGGGCGTACGGGTTGAATTTGATGAACCTCAACGTGCCGTAACCCCAGGACAAAGCGTGGTATTTTACTTAGGTGAAGAATGCTTAGGGGGTGGTGTGATTCACCACACCAATGCACCAACGCCTGCATTTGTATAAAGGATATTGAGATGGCTGGCTTTCCTTTTCAGCAGTCGACCACGTTAACGCCACGGCAAAATCGTGCCTTGGCTTTGGCGGGGGTATTTCAAGCCACGCAGCTGACACATATGACCGCCTTAGGCGGTCGACAGAGTATGGGCGAAAGTGGTTTGTTTTATTTCGAACAGTTAATTAAAGCCAGCCTCAATATTCGACCAAGCCAAGGCAATAGCCAACAGACCTTAGATTTTTTTCATCAATTGGCCGATGTCTCCTTGGGACTGAAATCTTTTGAAAATTGTTTAACTCAACCTTTTAGCAGCGCACCTAAATCTAGACTCCCTAAATTGGCCAACACTAAATTGCCAATGAGCTATGCAATGGCCTTGTTGCATTTAGAGAAGAAAGTCTACGCCAACCCTGAATTTGTTCACACCATTGCCCAGTCTCAGCAAAAAATATTAAAACAGCTGTCCTTCTTTGATCATAATTATTCCCATCCCAGCATTATTGCCAATCTTGCCCAAACCTATGTCGAAACCGCAGGCTCCATTAATCCACGCATTATGGTGCGCGGTAATGCCGAAGCCTTTAAAGATGCAGCACATACCAACCGTATTCGTGCCTCATTATTTACCGGTTTACAAATGGCACATTTATGGCGCGAATTAGGTGGCAGCTCATGGGATTTTGTGTTCTTTGGCAAGCGCAAGCTTGTACGCGATATTCAAGATCTCGCCCGCCTACAATATCAGGTGGCGACGTGATGTTTATGTCAGAATTTTTTACGTTTCATTCCAAAGTTTAAGGAATTGCTATGAACGCTTTAACTGCACTTTCTCCATTAGATGGACGCTATGCGAGCAAATGTGATGCTCTACGTCCTTTTCTTTCTGAGTTTGGTTTAATCCATGCTCGTGTGACTGTTGAAGTGCGTTGGTTACAAGCGCTTGCGAACCGTCCAGAAATTACGGAAGTTCCAGCGTTTTCTAACGAAACAAATGCTGCACTGGATGCAATCGTGGCAAATTTCTCAGAAGAGAATGCCAACCGCATTAAAGAAATTGAACGTACCACTAACCACGATGTGAAAGCGGTTGAATATTTCTTAAAAGAACAAATCGCTGATATTGAAGAGTTAAAGAATGCGGGTGAATTCATTCACTTTGCATGTACTTCTGAAGACATCAACAACTTGTCTCACGCCTTAATGCTTAAAAATGGTCGTGAAGTATTGCTTGCAGCGATGCAACAAATCATTGATGCGATTGTTGAACTTGCTGAAAAACATGCAGAACAACCGATGTTGTCACGCACCCATGGTCAAACAGCAAGCCCAACCACATTGGGTAAAGAAATGGCGAACGTGGCTTACCGTCTTGCACGTCAAATCAAACAATTTAAAAATGTTGAACTTCTAGGCAAAATTAATGGTGCTGTTGGTAACTACAACGCACACTATTCTGCTTACCCAGACATCAACTGGCCTGCACATTCGCAAGCATTTGTAGAGTCTTTAGGTTTAGAATTTAACCCGTACACCACGCAAATTGAGCCACATGACTACATGGCGGAACTTTTTGACGCGTTACGTCGTTTTAATACTATCTTAATCGACTTTAACCGTGACGTTTGGGGCTACATCTCTTTAGGCTTCTTCAAACAACGTTTAAAAGAAGGCGAAGTCGGTTCGTCTACTATGCCGCATAAAGTCAATCCAATTGACTTTGAAAACTCTGAAGGTAACTTAGGTATTGCCAATGCAGTGCTTGCGCACCTTGGTGAGAAACTTCCTGTATCGCGCTGGCAGCGTGACTTAACCGACTCAACTGTTCTTCGTAACATGGGTGTTGGTTTTGCACAAAGCTTAATCGCGTTTGAAGCTTGCTCTAAAGGTATTGCTAAACTTGAACTCAATGCTGACCGTATTTTAGAAGATCTAGATAATGCTCAAGAAGTATTGGCTGAACCAATTCAAACTGTAATGCGTCGTTATGCAGTTGAAAAACCATACGAGAAACTAAAAGCGCTGACGCGTGGTCAAGCAATGACACGTGACATGATGGTGAGCTTTGTAAACGGCGATGAATTACAAGCAGTTCCTGCTGAAGATCGTGCCCGTTTAGCCGAAATGACACCTGCAACCTATACCGGTAATGCAGCGGATCAAGCCAAACAAATTCAAGCTTTAATTGCTAAAATTTAATCTATGATCTTAAAAAAGCGGCGTTTAAACGCCGCTTTTTTGATGTGTCAAATATAACTTTGCGCTTGTAACAAACTGTCATCTTGTTGCCATGTTGTGCTGATCAGCACAGGCTCAATCGCTACTTCAGCTGTCATCACAGCTGTTTGCTCACCCAATAAGGCTGCTAGAATCGGTTCAACCGTATCATTCTGGTTTTCATCTAAAAGCAAGCCTTGCGCCAGTGTATGGGCTGTATTAAAAGCCAAACTTTCATCTATCGCCAAGCTGACACTGACTGTGTCCTCTTCAGTTTCCTCAACCTCAGGCACGGCTACTTCAATCACGCTAAATTTAAAAGTATCACTCATGGCACTGGTGTTGCCACTGGCATCCATCTGACTAAAAGTAAAGCTATGTGCACCTAAACTTAGATCGAAATCAGGGGTATAGGTCCATGTGCCATCCGTTTTTACTTTGACTGTGGTAATGGCAATACCATGATCATAAATGGTTAAAGTGGCATTGGCTTCACCGCGTCCGCTAAACTGTGGACGTGCATCGTCAGTTTGCGTATTTTGGCTGATATTACCTTTTTGCTCCCCTATATCATCTGCCACAATTAAGGTAGTTAAACTTACCTTGGCCGGTGCAATGGTATCTTTGCGGCCAATCACTTGCGTGGCAAGTGACTGATTATTGGCAGCATCAGTTGCATAGACATTGGCGCTACTATTATTCAGCAATGGAGTATTGAGCGTAATACTAAATTTACCTTCACTGTCGGCTTGCGCTGAACCGATTGTAGTTTCTTGGCCATTACTGACGATGGTAATTTTAATTTTGCTGTTTGGCTCTGCAGTACCTGTCACGATTGTACCTTCTGCGTTAATACTGGCTTTTACTGCTTCAGGCGCTAAGGTATCAAGGCTTGGTTTCAAAGTAATAGCATCACTGCCATTGCCAGCAGCGTCTTTGACCACAAGCGTCGTGCTGCTTTGATCAGTTAGGGCTGGATTAAGATTGAGCTCAAAATAGCCTTGACTATTGGCACTCGTACTCGCCAGCACTTGGCCTTTGTCATTATGAATCTCAATGCGGCTATTGGCTTCTGCATAGCCTTTCACTTGGTTACCTACGCTATTCACTTCAAGCTTTGCTACAGCCGGTGCTAAAGTATCTTGTCCCACAATCACAGTACTTTGTGGTGATTGATTACCCGCTGCATCTTGGGCAATGACTTTCGCCTGCGTATCTTTTGCTAAAGCTGGCGTTATGCTTAAAGAGAATGACCCATCTGAGCCAGCGGTGACTGGACCTGCCAATAAAGTCTTTCCATCCGCAGTGTAAAGATTGACTTTACTGCCAGCCTCAGCACGTCCCGACACGATACTACCTGCCTCATTAAATTGGGCTTCTGGTGCTTTGGGTGCAATGGTGTCTTTGCTGCCAGTCACAGCCACAAGACTGGATTGATTGCCGGCAGCATCTTTAGCATAAATACCAACGCGTTCACCATCGGTGACATCACGTTTTAATTGAATACTGTAGTTGCCATTGGCATCGGCAGTGGCTTCACCAATAATATTATTTTGTAGATCTACCACATAAACTTTGGCTTTGGCTTCGGTTTTACCGCTAATGACTTTTCCTGCAGCATCAATTGTCGCTGTTGGGGTGGCAGGCGCGGTAATATCTTTAGGTCGATCACTGTCATCATCATTTTTAAATGCAGTTAAGTAGATTGCTTCAATACCCAGTACCACCAAGGCAGGTTTGACCCACGATTTTTCATACCATGCTGGATTGGCCACGGGCTCTTCAGCCACAACCGTGGTGGGTTGAGTATTCACCCACGTTTGACTGCTGGCCAATTCGGTTAAATGTTGAATCGGGTTATACTGAATCACTTTTCCTTTGCCATCAAATTCAACCAGATCAAATTGTCCATCTTGATTAGGGAATACTAGGCTGTGTGGCGTTGAGCCATCAGCATGAAAGAACTGCTCAAGGGTAATTTTTTCGCCATTATTTAAAGTCACAATCAGTTTGTTGCCTGCACGTACAATACTGGCAATATCATCGCGGCTATGACTAATTTGGATGATGGATGCTTGATTCAGTGCCACCAATTGAGTATCAGTATTATGTAAGGTGGCTAAGTTTTCTTTATTTAAAACGACGATAATCGCCATAGAGTCCTCAAAATTTTCAATAGCATCATGCTAAAGGCTCTAACTTAACAAAAGCCTAAAAACCCGACAACGCTTAAAACAAAAAAACCAGCAACATGCTGGTTTTTTTATGTATCGAGGCTTTAAAGCTTAGGATCACGCAGCTGAACCAAATGACTATTCGCTTGAGATAAGGTCTCTAGTACCTTGTTGACCACACTTGGCACCAAACCTTGAGCCATCTGTGCTGCTTGCAAGCCCAGCTTTTCCCCTAGGGTTGGTTTTTTACGGGTATGAATACAATACACATCATGTTGATCGAGTAAGCTGAGTAAATATTCATCAGAGGTTTTTAATTCATCCACCAATTTTAAATCTAAAGCATCCTGCCCATACCAATGTTCACCAGTTGCTACCTGTTCTACATTGAGCTGATTACGATACTTCTCAACAAAGTGTTTAAACAGAGCATGCGTTTGTTGTAACTCTTGTTCAAATTTAGCTTTACCCTCTTGCGTGTTTTCGCCAAACATGGTGACAGTACGTTTATACTCGCCTGCGGTATACAGTTCAAAATCAATATTGTGCTCTTTGAGTAACCGGTTAAAGTTCGGCACTTGTGCGACGACCCCAATCGAACCCACCACCGCAAACGGTGCAGAGATAATTTGATTGGCAATACAGGCCATCATATAACCACCACTGGCCGCGACTTTATCTACGCAAATGGTCAAATGAAAACCTGCTTCACGTAAACGCACCAATTGTGCTGCTGCTAAACCATAACCATGCACCATTCCGCCTGGGCTTTCTAAACGCAATACCACGCGATCACGTCCAGCTTCTGCTGTCGCTAAAATTAAGGTAATTTCTTCACGTAAACTTTCTACTGCTGAGGCTGCTGTGTCACCACTAAAATCAAGGACATAGACTTTTTCATTGTTCTTTTTACGCGCACGCGCTTCTTTAGAGAGCTGCTGATTAAACTGTAATAGTTCCAATTTAGATGCCGTCATTTGCGCAATTTTTTTACGTTGTTGATTAACACGCGCATTTAAGTGGCTAATGGAAATTTCGGCAGGAACCTTAGGTACATGAAATAGCATACATCTCTCGTATAATTTTTTGTTCCTTAAGAACATGAGGTCAAATTAAACAAAATTCAATGTTTTTTACAAATAAAAAAGAGCCCGTAGGCTCTTTTTGATCACGCAGCTTTTAACCAAAACGTCCAGTGATATACGCTTCTGTTAACTGATGATCAGGCTGAGTAAAGACTTTTTCAGTTGAGTTCACTTCAATTAAATCACCCAAATGGAAGTAAGCCGTACGATCTGAGACACGCGCTGCTTGTTGCATCGAGTGCGTTACAATAGCAATGGTATATTGGTTAGAGAGTTCAGAAATTAACTCTTCTACTTTCGCTGTCGCAATTGGATCGAGTGCCGAACATGGTTCATCCATTAAGATCACTTCAGGAGAAACCGCAATAGTACGTGCAATACATAAACGCTGTTGCTGACCACCTGATAAGCCTGTTCCCGGCTGATTGAGACGATCTTTGACTTCATCCCAAAGGCCGGCTTTACGTAGACTGCTTTCGACGATTTCTTCTAGATCGTATTTATCACGTGCTAAACCATGTAATTTAGGACCATAGGCGACGTTATCAAAGATCGACTTTGGAAACGGGTTAGGCTTTTGGAACACCATACCCACTTGAGCACGCAACAACACCACATCCAAATTAGGATCATAAATGTCTTGATTGTCGAGCATGACCTTACCTGTCACACGGCAACTATCAATGGTATCATTCATACGGTTTAAGGTACGTAAAAAGGTTGATTTACCACAGCCCGATGGGCCAATAAAGGCAATCACTTCATTTTCATAAATGCTTAAGTCAATGCCTTTAATTGCTTCAGTTTCGCCATAATAAACATGTACATCAGATGCACTGAGTTTGACATTTTTGGCTGCCTGTTCTGCTTGTGTCGCAGGTGTAGCATGCACTTGAAAGGCGTGGTGTGGCGACGTCGTTTGCTGTTCAGTCACAGGATTCACATTATCCAATACAGTATTCATCAATTTTATCCTCAATTACCAACGCACTTCGAATTTTTTACGTAACCAGATCGCAAAAGCATTTAGGCTGAGCATCAGGGCCAATAATACAATGATCGCCGCAGCGGTACGCCCTTCAAAGAAATTACGTAATTCATTGCCTTGCCATAAGAAAATTTGAACTGGCAATGCGGTGGATTGATCAAATGGAGTAGCAGGCACACTTGCAACAAAGGCGCTCATACCAATTAAAAGGAGTGGTGCTGTTTCACCTAATGCTTGTGCAACACCAATAATAGCACCAGTTAAGATACCAGGTAGCGCCAGCGGTAAGACATGGTGAAATACGGTTTGGACTTTCGATGCACCAAGACCTAAAGCCGCTTGACGAATCGATGGTGGCACCGCTTTTAATGAAGCACGTGTGGTAATAATCACCGTAGGCAAGGTCATTAAACTTAACACTAAACCACCCACAAATGGCGCTGACAGCGGCAAATGCATCCAACCAATAAAGATCGCAGCACCCAGTAAACCAAAGACAATAGAAGGTACAGCGGCTAGGTTGTTAATATTGACTTCAATAATATCTGTCAAAACATTTTTAGGTGCGAATTCTTCTAAATAAATGGCAGATGCCACACCAATTGGAATCGAGATAAAAATCACGATTAACATCATAAATAGCGAGCCCATAAAGGCACCTGCTAAACCTGAGGTTGCAGGTGAACTGCGTGAGTCCGCACTATAGAAGATGTTGGTATTAAAGCTGCTCTCAAGCACACCTTTGGCTTTTAAATCATCGGCCAATTGGCGTAGCTCAGGGCTTAATTGTTGCTGCGCATCAGGTAATGAACGATCAATGTTACCAGCCAACCAAACATCTACATTGGCATCAGCCAGTAAATTAATCTCTTTGGTTTGCCCAATTAAGCTTGGATCTTTAAACACCATGTCACGAATGCGATAGGCTTCTGAACTGGTATACAGACTCGACAATTGATCACGATAATTGGTTAAACTTGGATCTTTAGCAATCATCGCATTGACGATTAAAGCATCCCAATCCACCATGCCCATTTGGGTTTGCCATGCAATATAACGCTGCTCATATTGTGCCGGTGTTTCACCTGCAGCTGCGGTTGGTTTAGGTCCAGCATCAATCACTTGACGATCAAAGGTGATTGGTAAAGTCATGCTGGTTTGCCAAAATGCAGGCAAACCTTTGGCTAAAATGCTACTAAATAGCAACGCAACAAAGAACAGACCAGCCATGACCGCCATAAAGCCTGAAGCTTTAAAGATTTTTTCTTTACGATGGCGTTTAGCAAGTGAACTGGCAATTTTAAGCTTACGTTGTTCACGGGCACCTGCCGCGGCCTTAGCATCAAACTCAGGCACAGTGGTGGATGGATTTGATGTACTCATTCGTATTGCTCGCGATATTTACGCACGATATACAGTGCAATGATGTTGAGACCTAAGGTAATCACAAATAAAGTTAAACCTAAGGCAAAAGCGACGAGTGCTTGTGGGCTGGCAAAATCAGTATCGCCAGTCAACTGGTTGACAATGGTAATAGTAACGGTCGAGATCGCTTCTAAAGGATTGGCATGCAATAATGGGCTATTACCTGCGGCTAACACCACAATCATGGTTTCGCCAATGGCACGTGAGGCTGCCAATAAAAATGCCCCAATAATACCCGGTAAAGCTGCCGGCAATACCACTTGACGAATCGTTTCCGATTTGGTGGCACCTAAGCCTAAAGAACCATCACGCAGTGCACGCGGCACTTGGGTAATAATGTCATCTGAGAGGGATGAGACAAATGGGATGATCATAATCCCCATTACAAAACCTGCGGTTAAAGCACTGGTGGCATTAATTTCTAAACCAATACTTGCCCCTATAGCTTTAATAAATGGGCCCATCACCACTAAAGCAAACACACCATAAACGATGGTTGGGATACCCGCTAACACTTCAATGGCAGGTTTGGCCCAAGATCGAAATTGTGGTGAAGCATATTCGGCTAAATAAATTGCAATCATGAGGCCAACAGGTACAGCAACTAATAGTGCAATACCACTGACCATCAGTGTGCCCCATAACAGTGGCAAGAGACCATATTGACCATCAGCTGAACCTGAGGTACTAAAACCTGGGTTCCACTGAGTACCAAAGAAAAAGTCGAAAGGACTAACAAAGCTAAAAAAGCGCATCGCTTCGCTGAACATTGACATGACAATGCCAATGGTGGTTAGGATTGCAACACCAGAACACAGTGCGAGTGCAATATTGACCACTTTTTCAACTTGATTACGGGCACGGTAGTGCTGGCTTAAACGTTTTTTAGCGATTAATAAACCAGCAATTGCCGCAGTTAACACCACTGCACATTTGGCAAAGGTGGCAATGCTGGCCATTTTTGCCAGTTGTGCTGCCGCGGCCAATTCATAACTTGCCGCTTGATTACTTACCCCAAAGCCTGAAGCAATGGCTTGTACGCGATCCATCAACACGCTCATGCCTGCTGGATCTAAACCTGCAGCAATATCAGCAGGTACATTGTTTAACACCACATGGCGTAAAATACTCGGTTCAATGAGGTTCCATAGCAATAAAATGATGATCGCAGGGATACCACACCATAAGGCCACCAATGCCCCGTAATAACCTGGGCGAGAATGTAGCATCGCCGAGTTATTGCCTTGACCTGCTAAATGACGACTTTTGCGTAAACCAATTTGATAAGCAATGGCAATCAAAGCTAGTAATACGCCTATAAGCAGCAGATTCATGTCTTCTCCAGCATTTTTTTCAATGACTTGAAAAAAGATTGCAAAAAAGCCAAGTACGCTTTGAGGCGACTTGGCGGTTTTGTGATATCAATTATTGCACTGCTTGACCAGCTTTAAAGTTAGCCAAGATTTGAGCACGCTCTGCATCCGACAAAGCAATTAAACCTGCTTTTTCAAGCTTTGAACCTTTGCCTGATACTTTGGCATTTAAGAAGTATTCAGTAAATTGACTTAAGCCTTGAATCGACTTTAAGTGTTCACCCTTCACATAAAAGTAAAGTGGACGTGATACTGCATAAGCGCCATTTAAAATGGTCTTTTCAGACGGTACCACATTATTTACTGTTGCTACACGTAGCTTGTCACGGTTTTGATCATAGAAACCTAAACCAAATACACCTACAGCGCTTGGTGATGTCGTTAAACGTGCTAAAGTTTCAGTATAGTCACCTGAAATCTCAACCACACGTCCATCTTTACGGAAGGTCGTACACGCTTTTTTATGTGCATCTTTGTCTAAAGACTTGATTGCAGCATAGGCGTTACAGCCTGCATCAACCATCTTTTCTTGGAACACTTCACGCGTACCATGATTCGATGCCGGAATTACCAAGGTAATCGGTTCATTTGGTAAAGTTTTATCAATTTGGTTCCAATGTGTATACGGGTTCGCCACCATCTTACCTTTAGATGGCAACTCAGCAGCTAGTGCAGCAAACACATGATAAGGCTTTAATTTATATTCACTTTTTTTAGAATTTGAGGCAAAGACAATGCCGTCATAACCAATTTTAATTTCTAAAACTTGATTTACACCAGCTTGTTTACAGCTCGCAAGCTCAGTGTCTTTAATTTTGCGCGATGAGTTCGCAATATCAATAGTATTGTCACCAACACCATTACAAAATTGCTTTAAACCACCTGATGAACCACCAGAACCCACTACAGGGGCTTTAAACTGGGGAAAGGTATGTCCAAACTCTTCTGCCACAATACTTGAATATGGCAAAACTGTTGAAGAACCAGCAATTTGAATTGTGTCTCGTGCTGCATTGGCAGTCGTTGCTGCCAAAGTACCTGCTGCCAGTGCGATAGCAATGTGAGTTAAGCGCATTCTCATCTCTCTTGATTAGCCCGAAAGTACAGCACTAGAATTGTTAAGTTGTGTACTTTTTTCGATAGAAGCATTTTGATTTTAAAATATGACAGATAAGTGACAAGTAGATGACGCTTTGATGATATTTAACTTTCAGCGTTATGCTTTAATATTTAAAATTTTAGATAATTTATCTTTATTTACAATATCTTATATATTTATCTTAGCAAATTTAACCCCTTATCTCTTTAAAAATATGAAATAAATATATGACTTCAACTTAGCTTGTGACATAAAAAAAGCACCCCACGGGGTGCTTTTTTTCATTGCTTCAATCTTAAGATTTAGTCAATTGGTGGTGTATAAGTGCCATCTGCGATTGGGCCTTTGATACGATCAGCTTCGCTAAGCACAAGTGCAAGCAAGTTTTTCACGTTGTCTAAAGTTGCAACAGGGCTTAAAGTCGTCATTTTCAGCGATTGAACTTGACCAACTTTAGTCACACCAATATTGGCTTCACCACGAGCAAATAGCTCATCTGCAACGTTCTGGTTTAAGGTATCAAGTAATTCTGTTGGGTAACCCTCAGGAATTACACGGAATAATACCGATGCAAACTGTGGATCTACCAGCATTTCTAAACCATCAGTTGCAGTAATATAATCTGCAACTTCACGTGTTAAAGTCACACCGTGGTCGATCATTGAACCATAAAGCTCTTCGCCCAATGCTTCAACAGTCATCCACAATTTTAACGCATCAAAACGACGTGTGGTTTGTAATGACTTAGACACTAAGTTAGGTACGCCATGCTCTTCATCATACGCTGAGTTTAAGTACTCTGCTTCATAATGCATGAAACGATAGTTCGCTTCATCTTTGAGCAAGAATGCGCCACAAGAAATGGTTTGGAAGTAATGCTTATGGAAATCAAGTGTTACCGAATCCGATAATTCGATTCCAGCCAACATATCACGGTGATCATTCGACAGAATTAAAGCACCACCCCAGGCTGCGTCGATGTGCATCCACGCGCCATATTTGTTGGTGATTTCACGTACTTTATGCAATGGATCAATCGCACCAGCATCAGTAGTACCCGCAGTTGCAACCACACACGCCACGATCTTGCCTTCTGCTTGAAGGTGAGCCATGGTTTTCTCAAGTGCGTCCATGTCCATACGTGCGTTTTCATCAACAGGAACAGTCACTACCGATTGGAAGCCCATCCCCATCATCGCCATGTTCTTTTGCACAGAGAAATGCGCATTTTCAGAACAGATGACTTTAACATTACGCATTGCTTCCGCTGGCACGCCATCACGCTGAACAGACCACGGATTGCCGTTTTCGTCTTTCCAGTTTTTTGCGATACATGCATCACGTGCAAGAAGCACACCCATCAGGTTAGACTGGGTACCGCCAGAAGTGAACACACCAGCTTGGCCTGCACCATAACCCACTTTTTGACGTAGCCAGTCAATCAGCTGAACTTCCATCAAAGAACCCGCTGGGCTTTGATCCCATGAGTCCATAGATTGGTTGGTTGCGTTAATCAGCACTTCCGCGATTTGGCTTGTTACCATCGTAGGACAATGCAAATGCGCGAGTGAGTGTGGGTGATGTACTTTTAAGCTTTTATTTAAGAAAAGCTCAACCATACGATCAAGAGACTTTTGTACACCTAAGCCTTCTTTAGAAGGATTAAATGCAATCGCGCTACGTAGCTCTTTGATGCTACCGCCCGTGTACATTTTGTCGTCTTGTAACCATGCTGCAACTGCTTGAGTTGCTTGTTCCATTGCCGACGTATAGTCAGCAATAGATGCAGCATCATTACAGAGCAACGCTTTACGATGTTCTGCAAAATCAACCATTATTACGCGCCTCGAACAGCAACTAGAGCTTCAGCAAGAGCTTTCTTGAAGCGAACAATCACTTCAACACATTCTTCTTGAGTGATGATCAATGGGCAAAGTAAACGGATTACTGTACCGTTACGACCGCCTTTTTCAAGCAACAATTGGTTATTGAAACAAGCCGTTTGAATTGCCGCAGCTAATTGAGAATCAGCAGGTAAAGAACCCATATGATCCGCAGCTTTACGCTCGTCTACAATTTCAACACCGATCATTAAGCCACGGCCACGAACGTTACCGATACATGGGAATTCCGCTGCTAATTTTTTCAATTCAGCTTGTAGATAATCACCACGCTCTTGCGCGTTTTGTGCCAAGTTTTGCTCTTTAATGGTTTTGATCGTTGCAAGACCTGTACCCATCGCCAATTGGTTACCACGGAATGTACCCGTGTGACCTGCTGGCTGCCAAGCATCAAACTTACGTTTAATACCAAGTACTGCAAGTGGTAAGCTACCACCTACTGCTTTAGACATCACCACAACATCAGGTTCGATACCCGCATGTTCAAAGGCAAACATTTTACCTGAACGTGCAAAGCCCGCTTGAACTTCATCAAGAATAAGGACAATGTTGTGCTTTTCAGTCACTTCACGGATTTTCTTTAACCATTTTACTGGTGCTGTTACCACACCGCCTTCACCTTGAATCGCTTCAAGAATCACAGCTGCTGGCTTAGTTACACCGCTTTCAACATCTTCAATGAAGTTTTCAAAGAAGTAAGTTAAAGCATCTACACCCGCTTCACCGCCAAGACCCAATGGGCAACGGTATTCGTGTGGGTAAGGCATAAACTGAACGCCCGGCATTAAACCATTCACAGCATTTTTTGCAGACAAGTTACCTGTCATTGCCAATGAACCGTGTGTCATACCGTGGTAACCGCCAGAGAAGCTAATCACTGAACTACGACCTGTAAAGGTTTTTGCAAGTTTAATCGCCGCTTCTGTACCATCTGCACCAGATGGACCACAGAACTGTAAGCAATATTCTTCTTTGCCACCAGGTAATTGCTCAAGTAACGCTTCAGTAAACGCATCTTTTAAAGGTGTGGTTAAATCCAAAGTATGTAATGGTAGACCACTTGCAAGTGTGTCTTGAATACTTTGAATCACTGCAGGGTGATTATGGCCCAAAGCCAAGGTACCCGCCCCAGCTAAACAATCAAGGTACTGTGTACCTTCAACATCGGTAACCCAACAACCTTGTGCTTTCGCTATCGCAAGTGGAAGTTTACGTGGATAACTACGCACATTCGATTCCATCTGACTTTGGCGAGTCAAGTAGTATTCGTTTGTGGAATTGGTGGCAGGATTTACTGAAGTAACGCTCATATCGAATTACCATCTCTGATATGGGTTGAAAGAAATAAGTCTGGTGACTTTTGGTCCTTTGACTCGGTGCTTTATAGGTTCTAGTTAGAGTTTTGTGCATGGTGATGCAATTGCTAACTAGAGGGCGGATGATACAGATTTTAAAAAAAAAATAAATAACTTTTAGTCTTTAATCGTGACTAGATGCATGAAAAAAAACAATCACATGTATCAACGACTTAAATTATCATCTCACATTATGACAGTTGAAAGAAATCCCTAGCGATGGATGAATATTTTTTTTGCGACTCAATTGGGAGTTAAAAGACCGACTCAACCACTTTAAGCTTTTGTTTTATAAAATCTTATTAAAATAATCCAAGATGCATAATGAGTTTAAATCTTTACATTCTTACCACAAATTACGCCATAATTTTCCTCAAAGCAATTTTAATATTCACTGCAGTACGAAAATGGATGATGGTAAAAATGATGATGAAAAAATGGGTGATTTTTAGCCTTGTGGCAAGCTTACCTTTGGCGACCTTGCATGCAGAACCGCTCAATTATAATGTGGTAAATTTACAAGCTGAGGCTGAACGTCAAGTGGCTAATGACGAAATGCATGCCGTGTTATATGTGGAAAAATCCCATAAACAACCCAATCAACTGGCCACTCAAATCAATAGCGCCATGAATTTAGCTTTGGCACAGGCCAAAAAATATCCGCATGTCAATATTGAAACTGGTGCACAAAGCACTTACCCAATTTATGATCCTGATAATCGTAAATTAAAAGAGTGGCGTGGACGCAGTGAACTACGTTTACAAAGTACTGATTTTAAAGCCATGAGCCAACTGATTAGCGAGTTGCAATCCGAGTTACAAACTGGCGCGATTAATTTTGCAGTCTCTGAGCAACTGCGTCAAAAAGTTGAGAATGAGTTAATCTTAGAAGCTTCTAAAAACTTTCAACAACGTGCTGACACCATGCGTAAAGCATGGCAAAAAACAGGCTATCAATTGGTGAGCTTAAACATAAATACCAACAATTATGGCGCACCCATGCCACGTATGGCAATGATGGCCAAAGCCTCGAGTGATGGCGTGCCTGAACAAACAGTTGCCGCAGGTGAATCTAAGATTAGCGTGAGTGCCAATGGCAGTATTCAATTTAAATAAGGCATAAAAAATCCCGCTCGAAGGCGGGATTTTTTTAAATTGATATTAGTAAATCGCCATATGGTTACGATGAATCATCTCTAGCGAGCGTGCTTCACCTAACACTTGGTAGACTTTATCTGAGGCTAAACCTTTAACAATTTCAGCCGAACGCGAACTAAAGTTCACCCGTCCTACTGCAATACGATGGCCTTGGGCATCGACACATTCCACCACATCACCGCGCTCAAAATGCCCTTCCACAGCTTTGACACCAACAGGCAATAAACTACGATGATTGTCTTTAATGGCTTTAATGGCACCATCATCAATCACCAAACGACCTGCGGTTTGTAAATGTGCGGCTAACCATTGCTGATGTGCCGTGACACGATCATCATCGGTAATAAATAATGTGCCAAGCATTTCACCCGCCATTAAACGTGACAATACTGCGTCACTATCACCGCTGGCAATTAAAGTTGGACAACCTGATTTAGCCGCTAAACGTGCAGCACGAACTTTGGTCAGCATACCACCACGACCAAACTTCCCGCCACCGCCTGCCATATCAAACAGACTCTCATCCATCGCACGTACTGTAGTAAACAGTTTGGCATTTGGGTTAGAACGCGGATCTGCGTCAAACATGCCTTCTTGATCGGTTAAAATAATCAACAAATCAGCATGCACTTGACCTGCAACCATGGCAGCAAGTGTGTCATTGTCACCAAAGCGAATTTCATCGGTAGATACGGTGTCATTTTCATTGATGACCGGAATCACACGCCAATCAATCAAATGCTGTAAGGCATCACATGAATTAAGGTAACGACGACGATCAGCTAGGTCATCATGGGTCAATAGCACTTGCGCGCTACGAATTTCATGTTGTTCAAGAACACTCGACCAGGTTTGAATCAAACCCATTTGACCAATGGCGGCACAGGCCTGAAGACTCGGTAAATCTGTGGGTCGGCTGTCAAGCTTCATACGCACCATCCCTTCAGCCACAGCACCTGATGACACCAAAATAATTTCGTGTCCAGCATTGTGTAGATCTGCGATTTGTCCCGCCCAATGCGAGATAGCATCTAGATCTAAACCCTGCCCGTTTGCTGTGAGTAAAGATGATCCGATTTTTACAACGATTCGTTTGCAATCCTTGAGCTGACGTTGCCCATCTACCACTTCTATCATCTTGTCCTCAGACTTGTTTTACCAGTTAGCGTACGTAGTACACTTCCACATCATTATCTTCATCGTCTTCGTCATCTTCATCATCGCCCAAAATACCAGCAAGACGTTGTTGACGACGCATTTCGCGATACGCTTCTTTCGCAGCAATGGTTTGCTCACGTGTTTCAGCTTCAAGCTGATCACGGAAGGCTTTCATTTCGGCTGCATAATCAGGATCTTCAACTTCACGTTCACGTTGTGATTCGATTTGATCCATCAGGTAGTACACAACGTCTTTGGTGCCTTCAAAGGTTAGACCTGACGTTTTAAAGACAGGACCTGTCCACTGCATTTCTGCAAGTAAATGGTCACACCATTCATCACGGGTATCACTTGCCAATTGATCGACTTTGTTAAGTACCAATACAATTGGTAATTTCGACAACGTTGGGGAGAATTTCTCAAGCTCATTTAAAATCGCTTTCGCGTTATAAGCAGGATCAGAACCATCAATTGGTTGAACATCTACAATGTGTAATAAGATACGGGTACGTGCAAGGTGTTTTAGGAAACGAATACCAAGACCTGCACCGTCTGATGCACCTTCGATCAGACCCGGAATATCCGCCATCACAAATGAACGATGACTATCGGCATCTACTACACCTAAGTTAGGGACCATGGTGGTAAATGGATAATCTGCCACTTTTGGTTTTGCTGCAGATACCGCACGGATAAAGGTTGATTTACCCGCATTTGGCATACCCAGTAAGCCAACATCCGCCAATACTTTTAATTCCAGACGAATTTCACGGAATTCGCCTTTAAAACCATGCGTACATTTACGTGGAGAACGGTTAGTCGATGATTTAAAGTGTGTATTACCTAAACCACCATCACCACCTTGTGCCACGATTACGCTTTGACCACTTTGTACTAAGTCGCCAATAATGTCACCAGATTCGGTATCAACAATGGTCGTGCCTACTGGCACATAAAGCACTACAGATTCACCACCGCGACCAGCACAGTTTGCGCCACGACCGTTTTTACCGCGCTCGGCACGGAATCGACGGGTATAACGATAATCTACGAGGGTACTGGTGTTTTCGTCAGCTTGAATAATGACATTACCGCCACGACCACCGTCACCACCATCTGGACCACCAAATGGTACGAATTTTTCACGGCGAAAACTGGCTACGCCATTGCCACCGTCGCCAGCCTCTACGGTAATGACTGCTTCATCAACAAAGCGCATATTGCCAATCCTCTAAAAACTTTAAAACCGCCTATTCTGCCATATTTTAAAGAATTTCTCGAATAGATTTAAGCCAGAATGCAGGTATTTTGCATTTCGTTAATTTTTAAGTGCTGAAAGCCTAGCGAAACGCCCCTATTTTACCCCATCAGTTTGCTTGAATCATGTGGCTAGCAAAGAGCACCAGCCTCGTCATTGATTTCAACATAAAAAAAGCGCCTCAACTGAGACGCTTTTTTATTCTTACTTTACAACTTATGCAGTTTGTTCCGCAGGAATTTTAGGGTAGCTTACGCCGCCCATTTGTTCAGCAATACGTAATACTTGGCAGCTATAACCCACTTCGTTATCGTACCAAACATAAGCGGTTAAACGGTTACCTGAAGTGATTGTTGCTTGCGCATCAAATACACCTGCAGTGCGTGAACCGATAAAGTCAGATGATACAACTTCTGTCGAGTTGGTATAACCAATTTGACCTTGTAGGCTTGAATTGATTGAGATTTGGCGAATGTACTCATTCACTTCTTCACGATCCACTTCTTTGTCTAAAGTTAAGTTCAAAATCGCTAAAGATACGTTTGGTGTAGGAACACGTACAGAGTTACCTGTTAACTTACCTTTAAGTGCAGGAAGTGCTTTCGCAACTGCTTTCGCCGCGCCAGTTTCTGTAATCACCATGTTTAGTGTTGCAGCACGGCCACGACGGTCTGCTTTATGGTAGTTGTCGATTAAGTTCTGGTCGTTAGTGAACGAGTGAACTGTTTCAACGTGACCATTTAACACTTTGTATTTGTCTTCTAATACTTTAAGTGTTGGTGTAATCGCGTTAGTGGTGCAGCTTGCAGCAGAGATGATTTTGTCTTCATCTAAGATGTCTGCTTGGTTCACACCAAATACCACGTTCTTCATGTCACCTTTACCAGGTGCAGTTAAGATCACGCGAGCAGCGCCTGGGCATTCTAAGTGCTGAGCAAGACCTTCAGCATCACGCCATTTACCTGTGTTATCAATGATTAATGCATCGTTGATACCGTAAGCTGTGTAATCTACTTCAGATGGTTTACCCGCATAAATCACTTTGATGAATTGACCGTTGGCAATAATTGCTTCGTTTTCTTCATCTACAGAAATTGTGCCAGCAAATGGACCATGGATTGAGTCACGGCGTAATAAAGACGCACGTTTTTCTAAATCGCCATCTGCAGTTTTACGTACCACAATTGCTTTTAGGTTTAAGCCACGACCAAGACCAGATTGGCTGATCATCAAGCGTGCAAGGATACGACCGATACGACCGAAACCATAAAGTACAACGTCTTTGCCTTCTACAGCAGTTGGACGACCTTCAGCTGCTTTAACTGCGTTTGCAACGAATGCATTCACGTCGCCGCCTTGCGCTGCAAATTCAACAGCAAGTTTACCTAGATCAATTTCAGCTGTACCGATGTTGTCTAACTTCGCCAATGCTTCAATGATTGGGAACGTATTAACAACAGAAAGTTCAACGTCAAGTACGCGAGTACGACGGTGTGCTTTTAAGATCTGGATCACAGAACGGTTAACTAAAGAACGACCGAATACTGAAACCACGATGTTTTTTTCACGGTATAACTGACCGATTAACGCGATCATTTGTTCCGCAAGTTCTTCACGGTTTTTCCAGCGACCTTGGTGCTCTGCATGTAGGGCGATGATAGTCTCTTTGCTCACAGATACGTCCTCTAATTAATTGTATATCTAGGCATAAATTTCAAAACCCGACAATTGTAATGGAATTCTGCCAAAGTTTGAATCAAAAGCTGCCTGTGCTTGCCTGATTTTGCGCTATATTCAGTATAAAATTGCAAAATAGTTGTAATTATTTTTATGATTTTGCTATTAAAAAGCAAAAAAACGTTATTTTTCAGTAAAATTTAAGCAGCGCTCTAAGTGCTGCTTAATCATTCAAAACTTAAAAGATGCTTATTGAGGTGGTTTTTCCTCTAAACGAGTTTCAAAAGCGGCTACATTTTTTGCCAAAGCACGCTGCTTTTGTTGTTGCTTAGTCACGTGTAAGGTTCCCTCAATCACCAATAAAATCACTGCCAGCCAAATCGGTACATAGGTCAACCATTCGTCTGCACCAATACGCTCACCGAGCATCATCGAGGCAAATGCCAACAGCACAGGTTCTAAGTAGCTAAGCAAACCAAAAATCACAAAAGGTAAATAACGACTCGCGAGCATATAACTCCCCAAGCCCAAGCAGCTTAAGAAACCAAGACCAATCACCGCCCAAATTAAATGTGGAAAATCCGCAATTACTGCAAAACTATTGCTATGAAAAGCCGCCAAATAAATTGCAACCGGAATCACACAGGCTAAGTCCCACCAAAAACCGCCTAAGTGGTCAGTTTTAAAGACACGGCGTAGAAAGAAATATAAAGGATAAGCCACTGCGACATAAGCGGTTTCCCATGCAATTTGTCCCATACGCCAAATTTCATGCGACACACCCATGACCGCCAACACCACCGCAGCAATTTGCCAAGCACTGAGTTTTTCTTTATACAAAACACAGCCCACTAGCACCATCACTAAAGGCAACAAGAAATAGCCCAAAGATACTTCTAAGCCCCGACCATTAATAGGTCCCCATAAAAACAACCACAATTGTGTGGTACATAAAAAAGAACTTAAGATCAGCCAAAAAATCAGCTGGGGCTGTTTGAGTAGACGTTTAAAGATCTCTGCCACGCGGTTTAGGTCGCCACTCCACCACATAAATAAGGTTAAAAATGGCAAGGTAGATAACATGCGCCATGCGAAGGTTTGTTCACTATCCAGTGGTTTTAAAAATTCAGTGTAAAAATACAAGACCCCAAAGGTAAACGATGCCAATACTGACAACATCACGCCCTTATACATCGTTTATTCTCCCCAAGACCCAAGCCATAGCGCGCTATTATAGTCAAAGCCTAGGTATAAACCGAAGTTTAAGGCCCGAAAAGTGCTTTTATTTATGTTGACTATAAATTAAGTCATCTAAGTTATAACCTAACTGCTCCGCATAATTTAAATAATGCTGGGTAATTTTAGGACTGAGCACAGGTTCACGGGCCAATAGCCATAGATACTGGCGCTTGGGTTCACCAATTAACACCGTTTGATAGTCTTCATCAATTTTGAGTACCCAATAATCACCACGCCATACAGGAATCCAACGCACTGCTTCAGGTAAATAACTGACTTTAAATTTTGAATTAAACGGTGGATTGGCAATAAATCCTTCCGCCACTTGTTGATAGTGACGTCCTTGCCGCGTAAGACAACGTTGTTCAATGGCCATCTGACCATTTTCATTTAAAGTATAAATACTACGTGCAGCCTGATCACAATGCTTTTGTGCTGCAAAGGGTTTACGTGCAATTTCATACCACACCCCCAAATAACGATCGAGCTGCAAGTCAGAAATCGCATGCAAAGGCTGTGCTTTGGCGCTGCTGACCACAAGACATAATATTAAAGCCCACATTAATTGTGCTTGTTGCATAGTTCAATATCCCTATTGCCCAATGCTTCTACCTTAAACAAAAATAACGCCACAAGACTGTGGCGTTATGTAAAGAGTTATTGCAGCATCTGCGCTTTTAAACGCAAGATTTCATCTCTTAAACGTGCGGCCTGTTCAAATTGCAATTCTTTAGAGGCTTTAAGCATGTCTTTTTCTAGTTTCGCCATATGTTTGGCCAAGACTTTTGGATTGGCCAATAGATGCTGCTCGTCGGCATTTAAGGCTTTGGCTTGTGCAGAGATATTTTCTTCAATTTGATCGTCATCTAACACTTCACCGGTATCAATTTCTTTAATCACTTGACGTTTGGCACTACGTGGTGTGATGCCATGCAATTCATTAAACTCAATTTGTTTACGGCGACGACGATCCGTTTCATCGATGGCTTTTTGCATCGAATCGGTGATACGGTCGGCATATAAAATGGCTTTGCCTTTTAAATTACGTGCAGCACGACCAATGGTTTGAATTAAGGAACGTTCCGAACGTAAAAAGCCTTCTTTATCGGCATCTAAAATGGCCACTAAGGATACCTCAGGCATGTCTAAACCTTCACGCAGTAGGTTAATCCCTACCAGAACATCATATACACCCGTACGTAGTTCGTGAATGATCTTCACTCGCTCTACAGTATCAATATCGGAGTGTAAATAAGCGACTTTTACCCCATATTCCTTTAAATAGGAGGTTAAATCTTCTGCCATACGTTTGGTTAAGGTGGTGACCAAGACACGCTCATCAGAATCTTTACGCAAATTAATTTCTGACAGCACATCATCGACTTGAGTCAGTACGGGACGAATCTCAATTTCAGGATCGACCAGTCCTGTTGGGCGCACCACCTGCTCGGCCACTTGCTCAGATTTTTCAAGCTCATATTTGGCTGGTGTGGCACTCACATAAATGGTTTGTGGGGTAATACGCTGCCACTCTTCAAACTTCATGGGTCGGTTGTCTAAAGCACTTGGCAAACGGAAACCATAATTGACTAAGTTTTCTTTACGCGAACGGTCACCTTTATACATGGCGCCAATTTGTGGCACCGTCACATGTGACTCATCAATTATCAGTAAGGCGTCATCAGGTACATAATCAAAGAGCGTAGGCGGTGCTTCACCTGCAGGACGCCCAGATAAATGCCGTGAGTAGTTTTCAATACCATTGGTATAGCCCAGTTGCTGCATCATCTCAAGATCATAACGCGTGCGCTGTTCAATCCGCTGCGCTTCTAATAATTTGTCATGGGCACGGAAGAATTCGAGTCTTTCTTTGAGTTCTTCTTTAATGGTACCGATAGCACGCTCAAGATGGTTACGTGGTGTTACATAATGACTTTTAGGGTAAATGGTGACACGCGGTACTTTTTTTACCATTTTACCCGTGAGTGGATCAAACCAACGGATCGAATCAACTTCATCATCAAACAGTTCAATACGAATGGCATGTTGATCAGATTCGGCGGGGAAAATATCAATAATTTCGCCACGAATACGATAGGTAGCACGTAAGAACTCAAGTTCATTGCGGGTATATTGCATTTCCACTAAACGACGAATAATCTCATCACGATGCACACGGTCGCCTTGCACAATATGCAACAACATACTCATATAGGCTTCAGGATCACCCAAACCATAAATGGCAGAAACGGATGCCACAATAATCGCATCACGGCGTTCTAATAAAGCCCGTGTGGCCGATAAACGCATCTGATCAATATGATCATTAATGGCCGCATCTTTTTCAATAAAGGTATCCGAAGAGGGGACGTAAGCTTCAGGCTGATAATAATCATAATAAGAGACAAAATACTCCACAGCATTATGTGGAAAAAATGCTTTAAATTCACCATACAACTGTGCGGCTAGAGTTTTGTTATGCGCCATAATAATGGTCGGACGCTGGGTTTGCGCAATGACATTGGCCATCGTGTAGGTCTTACCTGAACCCGTTACACCAAGTAGTAACTGATCATGCATGCCTTGTTGCACGCCCTGCACCAGCTTGGCAATGGCCTGTGGCTGATCCCCCGCAGGTTGATAATCGGTAACGAGTTGAAACGGCTGACGTTCATGCATAAGACAAGAAGACTATGATAAAGATAAGCGTGTATTGTATGGGACTCAACTCGAAATACTCAATGTCAACAATGTATCTAAATGACGGGAATCTCAAACGCTACAATATGATTTAAAAAAATATCAACGCCCTGCTATCACTTGAAAAGCCTGAAAAAATTGCTTGAAAAATTTACTTGCAGTTTAATTTAAGGATTATTCAGGTGTTTTCTTACTCAGCTCTTGACCCCCTCCCTATTCAAGGGCAACATAAACTCAAATATGACGCAAAAAGCAGCATTATGACTTACCAATATCACGATGAAAGCATTGTTAAAACATTACCTGAAGATACGGTATTTGTGTTTGGTAGCAACCTCGCTGGCAAACATCATGGCGGTGCCGCCGCGATTGCAGTAGAACATTTTGGTGCACTTTTGGGTGTCGGGCGAGGCTGGTCTGGGCAGAGCTTTGCCATTCCCACCATGAATGAACATTTGCAGCAAATGCCTTTATCACAAATTCAACACTATGTGGATGACTTCAAGATTTACACCAAAAATCATCCTAAACAAAAATATTTTTTAACAGCAGTGGGCTGCGGGATTGCCGGTTATACCGTAGAAGAAATTGCACCGATGTTTAAAGGCATTTCACGTAATGTGATTTTCCCTCTCTCCTTCCGCCCTTTTGTCGAAAAAGCCTTACCCAAACTGAGCCAGCAATTCTTACAAACTATTTTCCGCGATGGAATTATCTTTTCTGAAAATAGCGAGCATGTCATTGAAGTATTGGCCCTCTCTGAAAATGAAAAAAGTTTGGCGCGGATTATTTTAAACACTCAAATGTACCCAACTGACAGTAATGGACGCGATCGTGTTTTTGAAATTGCTGATATTCTGCATAATCTAAACAATAAAGTTTTTGATTTTGACCGTAAAACTGAAGCACCTATGGTATTTGGCGGTGTCATTTTGGCTTTACTCGAACTCTATGGCATCAATGAGCAAGATTTTGCGGATGTTTGGCATGGACGTCGCGAAATTGCACCACCAAAAGCAGCGCACAGAGCAAAATGTTAATCTTCAACGTTTTGCTTTGTAGCCCTAGTCTAGATATCTGTAAAATAAATTTTATATAACAACAATAGCACTGGAACTTTCATGGAACGCTTTGATTCAGTGATTTTTGCGCTTGCACCAGTCCCCATGTGGCTTGAAGATTTTAGCCCAGTACTGGCACGGCTGGATCAATTACGCGCTCAAGGGATTAACGATTTAGCGGCTTACTTGGCACAGCACCCCGATGAAGTCTTGCACTGCGCTCGTGCAGTGAAAATTCTAGACGTTAATCAAAAAACCTTAGATTTATTTGCAGCTCAAGATATTCATCAGCTGCAAAACAATTTAACTCAAATTTTTCGTGAAGATATTGTGCCTTGGCATAGCGCACAGCTGCTGGCCCTCTGGCAACGACAGCTAGAATTTATTGGCGACACGATTCACTATACCTTAGAGGGCCAACGTTTAAATTTACAAGTCCGGGGTTGCGTTTTACCCGAACATCAGCATGACTTCTCAAAAGTTTTTTTTATTACAGAAGATATTAGTGCCTATCAACAGAGTTTAAGTTTAGAAGCAAAAAATCGTGAGCTTGCCGAAACCTTATTTCAAAGCTCGCCAGCAGCCTTATTGCTATACGACCTCACTGCCATTAAACAGTGCCTAGAACAACTCGATTTACAACAGCACACCTTAGCCGAGTGTACAACTCAGATTAGTAGCTGTTTAGATCAGCTTGAATTAATCAAGGCCAATCAGGCTGCTTTAGACCTCATACAGGTGCATCATATTGAACACCTTAAACAAAATTTAAATGTGATTTTTTGGCAGGAGGCATTAAAACAGTTTTTTTGCCAGTCATTATGGGCACTTTGGCAAGGTGCCGAACAACAACAAGGAGAAAGTTATTTTATTCGATTAGATGGCAGTTCATGCCACGTTTATATGCAATTTAATATTTTCCCAAGCCACCCTAAATGGCAACTATTACAAATTGCGCTAACGGATATTAGCGCACAAAAACAGGCGGAACATATTTTGGAACACTTAAGTCAACATGATAGTTTAACAGGCGTGTATAACCGCGGTTATTATACGCAAGAAGTAGAGCGACTTGAGCGCCAACCTCCTCAAGATTTGTCTTGCATTTACTTGGATTTAAACCATTTAAAACCCATTAATGACCAATATGGTCATGCGGTAGGTGACCAATTATTACAACGTGCCGGTCAATTATTACAGCGGTTTATCGCGGGCTATCCGTACCTTGCGGCCCGTTTAGGCGGTGATGAGTTTATTGTATTAATGCCAGAAGTCAACCAAGCGCAGTTGGCTCAACACTTAGCCCAGCTCACGCAACTGTTACAACGCGACCAACAACAATATCAGCATGGTTTAAATGTCTCTTTAGGGGCTGCCACCCTCTACCCCAACGAGAGCATTCACAGCATGCTACAACGCGCTGATCAAAATATGTATTTACACAAAAAACACTACTATCAACAAAATCCGAGTTATGAAAGACGTCAAAATGGCTAAAAAAAAAGCGCTCAATCGAGCGCTTTTTTTAACGTTTGCCCATTGAACGACGTGTACCACGTGGTGGCATCCACGTACGGTCAGCATATTGTTCAGGTTTAGGGCGCACATCATTATGTGCTTTTTCTAATTTGGCTTTTTCTTCCGCAGTTTGTGTCGGAAATGGGAGATTTACCAACGGCTTTTTTACAGCAGTTTGCTTAGTCATGACAACAGCTCATATCAAATTAAGCGTTATTTTAAGGTTTTTTTACTTTTGATGCGAGTGACTTAAACTTTTTCAAAAGAAAAGCTTGATATATCGAATTAAATTTCATTTTTTCTCTTTTTTTTCAGCACAAGCAATATTTTTGGGCTAAGATAGTATGCTTTTTATTTTTTAATCCCTATAAGAAGGAATACTGCCGTGGACGTACGTCTCTCTGATCGTGTAAATAGTATCAAACCGTCCCCTACTCTTGCTGTGACCAATAAAGCAGCAGAATTAAAAGCTGCGGGTAAAAACGTGATTGGTTTGGGCGCTGGCGAACCTGATTTCGACACACCACAACACATCAAAGATGCCGCAATTGCAGCAATCAACAATGGTTTTACAAAATATACAGCTGTTGACGGTACGCCAGGTCTCAAAAAAGCAATTATTGCCAAATTAAAACGTGACAACAACTTAGAATACGCTGCAAACCAAATCTTGGTATCTTGCGGTGGTAAGCAATCTTTCTTTAACTTGGCTTTAGCTTTGTTAAACAAAGGTGACGAAGTGATTATTCCTGCACCGTACTGGGTAAGCTATCCAGATATGGTGATCATCGCTGAAGGTACACCTGTTATTGTTAAATGCGGTGAAGAACAGCGTTTTAAAATCACCCCTGCACAATTAGAAGCGGCAATCACTGACAAAACACGTTTAGTGGTACTCAACAGCCCATCTAACCCAACAGGTATGATCTACACCAAAGAAGAACTAGAAGCCTTAGCTGAGGTTCTGCGTAAATACCCAGAAGTCTTTGTTGCCTCTGATGATATGTACGAACCAATCCGTTGGGATGATGAGTTCTACAACATCGCAACCGTTGCACCTGACCTTTACGACCGCGTTATCGTGTTAAACGGTGTATCTAAAGCTTATGCAATGACTGGCTGGCGTATTGGCTATGCAGCGGGCCCTGCAAAACTTATCGGTGCGATGAAGAAAATTCAATCTCAATCAACTTCAAACCCAACTTCAATTTCGCAAGTTGCTGCTGAAGCTGCATTAAATGGCCCTCAAGACGTGCTTGAGCCAATGATTGAAGCATTCAAACGTCGTCACGACTTAGTGGTTAACGGTTTAAATGCCATCAATGGTATTTCTTGCCTACCTGCTGACGGTGCATTCTATGCATACGCAAACATCCGTCCGTTAATTCGTGCTAAAGGTTTAAAATCTTGCACAGAATTCTCTGAATGGTTATTAGAAGAAACTGGCGTTGCTGTGGTACCTGGCGATGCATTTGGTTTAGGCGGTTTCATGCGTATCTCTTATGCAACAGCTGACGAAGTATTAGTTGATGCGCTTGCACGTATCAAAAAAGCAGCTGATTCAATCGAAGGCGTAGACGCTGCGATTGCTTCAATTGCTGCTGAAAAATAATTTAAATATAAAAAACCCGCGCCAGTCGCGGGTTTTTTATATTTTGGCTAGCTTCAATTGATTTCATTTAGATTAACTGCTTATTTTTTAACTGAGTTTTTAAAAAATAAATACTTAAATTTACCAAGCCTACATATTTTGCAACGTAATTTCGCTGTTCAGCTCAGCCACATCAGCCTAAGATAGCCCCATCTTTCCCATAACGAGCCTTTTATGCGTTATCAGGTTATTGATGTTTATCACAAACATAATCTTAAACACTATATTGCCAAGTGTTTAAAACCGCATTCCCCGCAATTTATTATTGTGCAAAGTCCAAGGATCTTATGCCTCGACTTAGATATCTTAGATGTCAGTGACGATAATCAACATGCCTCGTCTGCGATGGGTGAACACATTGGCATGAAAGTATTAAGTCATTTTGATAGCTTTGACAAAACTTATATGTCACGCCATTAACACTTGACCAAAGCTGCTTATTTTCATTAAGTTAAAAGCATAATAAAAATCATGAGTATAAAAATGAATATCAAGCAAATGACAGGCCTTGAGATGCTGACCGCGATGTGTCTGGGAAAACTACCTCGTGCCAGCATCAGTCAAACCATTCCCATGCAATTGTTTGCAGTCACAGAGGGTGTGGTGCGCTTTAAGGTCAAAGCAGATGAACGGCATTTAAACCCTTTGGGCGGAGTACATGGTGGCTTTGCCGCAACTGTACTTGATTCAGCCACAGGATGCGCCATCCATACCATGTTAGATGCAGGCGTGGGTTATGGTACCATTGACCTGAATGTCAAAATGTGTCGCCCTATTCCAAAAAATACCGAACTCCTTGCCACAGGCACAGTGCTAAATATGAGCAAAAACCTAGGTATTTCGGAAGCAAAAATCGTCGACCAAGATGGTAAAATTTATGCTTATGCCACAGCAACTTGTATGCTAATTCACCCTTAAGCCAAATTGGCTAAAAAATCCTGAATGGTTTTCAGGACATAATCGGGTTGTTCTTTATGCGGCACATGATGACAACCCGCCACAATTTTAACTGTGGCTTGTTCACCCATATTGAGAGCTAAACGCTGTGGATGTGCATTTGAGCCATATTCATCATGCTCACCATGCAAAATTAAGCTCGGTGCTTGAACCTTTTGAGCGTGTTCATCTAAATGCCAATCACTAAAGCCTGCACTTAACCATGTATTGACCCATGCATCTAATACCCACTGTGCTTTATCAGCATGATATTTGGCTAAACGCGCCAATTGCTCAGGGTCTTGAAAAATCTTTGCAGCAGCTTGAATGCCTTGCTTGGTTTGATCTTCATTAAAAGCTTGGGCAGCTTCGGTGATTAAAGCCACGCATTGGCTTGGATAAGCTGCAGCACAAGCGACCACCATCCCTCCACCCACACTATGACCAAGTACCACAAACTCTTGAAGATTAAAGGCCTTTAAAACAGCACTAAAATCTTGTGTTGCTTCAGCCACCACAAAGTCTAATGCTAAGGACTTGGGATGCGCACTCGATTGACCAAACCCCAAACGATCATAAGCAATCACGCTACGCTGGGTGACTTGTGCAAGTTGGGCTGGAAAATCCCGCCAAAGTGCCACACAGCCCAGTGAATCATGCAGTAAAATAATTGGGGCTTTTAAGCTGCCTTCAACTTGCCAACATTTGCTATACAGTTGGCCATGTTGAGTTTGAATATATTGTTCATGACTGATGGGCGTCATCGTTGCTTGGCTCTTGTTATTCTTGAGCAAACACCATAATCGAGCAGTTCTCGCTTGTAAAGCGTGCAGAAACCATGCGTCACGCCGCTTGCGGTGCGCTTAAACTCTTATAGATACTGTAATACTGAACTGCACTTTCGACTTCTACTTTAACGGCTTGATTTTGGCTGACTGACCACGCCCAAGCTTCATATTTTCCGTTTAAAATATTGCCATGAATATCATATAAATATAAATCTTGCTGCTGGGACAAATGGCGTTTTAATACAGGATCGGCATCAAAAATTTGTGCAGCAGGCTGAATCACCCACTTATTACCCAACCACAACTGTAACAATTCACCTAAACACAATTCAGCACGATTAAATGGCCATAGGTCGAGACTGGCCTGTTGCACAGGAGTAGCATATTGGGCTGGAGTATTTAAAATATTGAGATATTCGGCTTGATAAAAAGCAAATTGAGAGAAAATTTCTGAAATGGTAAGCGTCTGCATGCGCTGTCTCCGATTTAGCCATTTTAGTGCTGGCAAGTTGGTTTAAATCCACACTGTTTAGGTTAAACCTAAACGCTGTTGTTATTTTTAGACTAACAAGCAGCTTCACTTTTGACAAGTAGTCATACCCAAAAAATATGATATTTTTCAATATTGTTTAAATACTATACATTCACATGATTTTTCGTAGATTTATCTTGACCACTTGAAAAATCTCTCTATAATCGCACTCAGATTCTCCAATAGCTCAGTCGGTAGAGCGACGGACTGTTAATCCGCAGGTCCCTGGTTCGAGCCCAGGTTGGAGAGCCAAATATTAAAAAGCCCAAGCATTTAAGACTTGGGCTTTTTTTATGCCTAATCTTTTAAACAATCTGCTTCATGCAAAGGCAAGGCAACTTTTTCACCCTGCTCAATTTTATAATGTTCAATAGCAATATGACGTTGCTGCTGTTGATCATATTGACACATACTGCCAATACTGCCCTCATTATAATTGCCCCAGTACATCGAACAATAATTCAATAGTAACAATACGATGATTGCCAAAGCTGTGAGGAATAATATTTTGCTCAACCAAAGCAGATATGCCAATTCCTATCTCCAAAGCATAAAAAACCTGCCACAGCAGGTTTAGATTTTACTCAGTCACATTAAATGCCAAAGTATATTTATAACGCTTAAGCTGATCACCTTTTTGAGTCAAAGCTTGTTGATAATCAATGGTGAGTAAATATTGCCCTGTCTGCTCTACATTAAAATGTAGCTCACCTTTGGCATTCGATTTGAGTGTTTTTAACACTTTTTGCTCACGGCTAAAATCTGTGGTTTGCGCCAAGATTTTCGCTTCTACATTGGCCACGCCTTTTTTATTGTCTAAGACATTAAATTGCACCGCTTGGCCAGCTTTAATCGCATTTGGATGGCTGATAAACTGCACATCAAAACCATCATGAATATGATGAATCACATGGTTGGACTTTGCTCGACGCGATACAAAAGTTTCAATGATTTCAAATGTTTGAACAGTTTTTACTTGAGTGTTTTTCTTTAAATGTTCTGCATAAAACACTTTATCATTGGCTTTAGCAGGATCAAACTTGGCAGCAATAAGTGGCTTCCATGTTTTGCCATCTAAAGCAAAACGGCTAGTCGAACCTTGCTTTTCAGCGCGAATACGGTAAGTACCATCGATTTTATTTTCAAGACTAAAACTCGTCACAGTTTGGGTTTGGCTTAAGGCGTCATCTTGTAAGTAAATCTTTTTACCTTCTGGAGTATGGTAATGAAATTTAAAGTTTTTAATCGCCACTTCTGAAGCAAATGGATTGTCATAAAAGCCTGCAAGAACTGCCGTGTGATTATTAAAAGTTTGATAGCTTAATGGGGCTACAAAAGGATAATGCGCATGGCTATAAGTAGCGGCTAGTGTCGCCATAATAGCTAAAGAACGTGTGAAAATTTTCATAAAGTTTAAACTAAAATATCATTTAAACATTATGCTACGTGGCTTGCTTTAATTTTGCAAATAATTATTATTCTCAAATCTATACATTAAAAAATCCCCCACACGGAGGGATTTTGTATTAGGCTGCTTGTACTGGCACACCACTATGGAAACGGAAGGTATCATCTGGCGTTAATATCAGATTTTTTTCCACTTCACGGATATGATCAATACGATCTTGAATGGTTTCTTGCGGATTCTTGAGCTTGTAATTTTTGGCCACATCCACCGCAAGAGTCAAATAGTCTTCATAATGACGTGATTCAGATTTAAGTAGGTAACGGTAGTAACGCCCTAACTCTTCATCGACATGCGGTGCGAGCGCATAAAAACGCTCACAAGAACGCGCTTCTACAAAAGCACCAATGACTAAAATATCAATTAAGGCTTCAGGCTCATAGGTACGTACTTCTTTACGTAAGCCACCCGCATAACGTCCTGCGCTTAAAGAAATCCATGCTTGACCGCGCTTTTTCATCAGTTCCAGAACTTGCTCATAATGCAACATTTCTTCACGTACTAGCTGCGCTAAACGTACTTGTAAGTCCGAGAAGAAGTTATAACGGAACATGAGGTTCATAGCGGTGCTCGCGGCTTTTTTCTCACAGTTGGCGTGATCTTGCATTAAAATATCAAGATTATTCACTGCTTCATCAAGCCATGCTTTTGGGGTTTCACAGCCTAAGAAGCCAATGACTGGCTTCATTAGATCATCATAATCAATGTTTGACATAACAACTCTTAACGTGCCGCTTTAATCGCAGCTTTCATTTGCTGTACAGCTTGTGGTAGACCAATAAACACGGCATCCGCAATAATAGAATGACCAATATTTAATTCGTGGATTTGTGGAATAGCTGCAATTGGCGTCACATTGTCTAGGTTTAAACCATGACCAGCATTGACCACTAAACCTTTGGCTGCTGCGTATTCTGCGCCTTTAATAATGCGCTCAAGCTCAGCTTGTTGTGCCTCACCAGTTTCTGCATCAGCATAGGCACCTGTATGGATTTCAATGGTTTGTGCACCACAAGCCACTGCTGCATCAATTTGCGCGAAATCTGCATCAATAAATAACGACACATCACAGCCCAAAGCCACCAATTCTTGCGTGGCTTTTTTCACATCTTCAAAATGACCAACAACATCTAAACCACCTTCAGTGGTGACTTCTTGACGTTTTTCTGGCACAAAACACACATGCTGCGGTAAGATTTCTTTGGCAAAGGCAACCATTTCATCAGTCACTGCCATTTCAAGGTTCATATGCGTTTTGAGCAATGGACGCATACGACGTACATCATCATCTTGAATATGACGACGATCTTCACGTAAATGTAAGGTAATCCCTTCTGCGCCTGCTTGTTCACACATCAATGCAGCATTGACTGGATCTGGATAAGTCGTGCCACGCGCTTGGCGTAATGTTGCGACATGGTCAATGTTAACACCCAATAATGCAGCCATAATCTGTTCCTATTTATCCTGCGTTTGCGTATTTTGAATCCATAATTGACGACTCTTTAATGGACGGTCGCCAAGTAAGGCACTCAAGATTTGCCGATATAATTTCGACACCAATTGTAACTGCTGTGGACTAAAATCCCTACCTTTTTCATAAACACACAGGCTGAGTAAGTCCCGCCCTAAAAAACTATTTTGTGCTGAATGCGTCACCAAAAAACCATCACCCAGCTGAAAAATATAATAGTGTTCTGGCATAAGCGCCTGACCGTTGCTATCGACATTAAAATCGATGGCATAGCCGAGTTCTTCTAATAAAATATGCTCAAATTGGCGTAAGATTTGTTTTAAATAGTGCTTGGCATCGCTTTGACTAGCCAAATTTTGCAAGGCATTTAAGGTGATCCCATACTGAATAAACGTATTGGGCATTGGCTCTTCGAGTGGACAAAGTCTTAAAATCAGTTCGTTTAAATAAAAGCCAGCAAAGAAAGCATCACCAAAGAAAAAAATTGGCTGATGAATAATTTCGAGTTTAGAAAAATTTTTAAGTTCGGATTTTCCTGAGGCTTGTAAGCTAATAGGCTGATATTGTGGTGGTGGAGTTTGTCTAAGTACCCCATCGACACGGCCGTATTCTTGGGTAAATAAATGCACAATATGACTGCGTTCACGGTATTTACGGTGATGAATTAAATAACCATGCAATACTTGATTGCGCATGACCGTTTAGTCTCGCTGCTTATTTTTTTTATCGTCTTCGTCGTCATCCCCATCTGGGATAACAGCACCCACCACGGCCGCTGTGCCTTTGACAACGCCCTTGGTGGTTTTGTAGGCCACTTTCACGGGCACAGTGACCACTTTATGAATACAGCCTTGTAATAATCCCACAGACAATACAATTGCAATTATTCTTAACATCACTCTGCCTCGTTTAAGGTTTAGATATCGCTATAGCCCAAGCTCTTTAAAGCACGTTCGTCATCTGACCAACCGCCTTTGACTTTCACCCAAAGCGTTAGCATGATTTTTTGTTCGAACATTTTTTCCATGTCGACACGTGCATCCATACCAATCTTTTTCAGCTTCGAACCTTTTTCACCAATCACGATGGCTTTTTGCCCCGGACGGTCAACAAAGATGGTGGCATCAATATAGGTACACGGTGCTTTCATACGACCCGTTTTTTCATTTAAAGCTGCTTCTTCAGTTTTAAATGATTCGATCTGTACGGTTAAATCGTATGGCAGTTCTTCACCCAATTGACGCATGATCTTTTCACGAATAATTTCAGAGGCTAAGAAACGTTCTGAACGATCGGTTAATTGATCTAATGAGTAAAGGGGTGGCTGGAACGGTAAGTATTTGGCGATCGTGTCACGTAAGTGATCAAGATTAGCACCACGTAATGCCGATACCGGTACGATTTCTGCAAAATTCATGAGTTTTGCGCGTTCTTGGATCAGCGGTAAAGCATGGTTTTTGTTTTCTAGTGTATCAATTTTATTGATCACTAAAATCACAGGCATATCTGCATTTTTAAGTTTTTCCAAAACGAGCTCGTCATTTTGTGTCCACTTATCTGCATCTAAAACAAACAACACCACATTGACGTCACGCAGCGCAGAATGTGCGGCACGGTTCATCATTTTATTGATGGCACGGACTTCTTTTTTGTGCATACCTGGGGTATCCACAAACACCGCTTGCGATTTTTCGCGTGAATCAATCCCCACAATTTTATGACGTGTGGTTTGCGGTTTACGTGAAGTAATAGAGAGCTTTTGACCCAAAATATGGTTCATCAGCGTCGATTTACCTACGTTTGGACGACCCACAATGGCAACAAAGCCACTGCGGTAGTCTGACGGAATATCGGTACCTTGCTCGCTAAAAAATTGACTAATTAAGTCGTTCGAGCTGTCTTGCGACTCGTGATCAGCATCAATGTGATCGGAAGAATGTGTCATGGCAGATTACTGCTCCAATAATTTTAAAATATCCGCCGCTACTGCTTGCTCAGCAAAGCGACGACTTGCGCCCTCACCCATCATGAGGCCAAGACCCTGAACCTGACATTGCACTTTAAAATGCTGGTTTGGGGCATCGCCTTGAATATCCACCACTTCGTATACAGGGAGAGGTTTTTTACGGGCTTGTAGATATTCTTGTAAACGTGATTTTGGATCTTTGAGTTGATCAGTTGGCTCAATGTGATCTAAATACGGTTCATACCATTTTAGCACAATTGGACGTAGTACATTCAGGTCGTTACAATCAATGTAAATTGCGCCAATAATTGCTTCAACAGTATCGGCTAAAATGGATTCACGGTGATGACCACCCGATTTTAACTCACCCGTGCTTAAAATTAACTGTTGGCTTAGCTTTAAATCGTTAGCGATTTTACCCAAAGCTTCTTGGCGTACCAAGGTCGCACGCATACGGGTTAAACGACCTTCATTTTCAGTCGGATAAGCATGATACAAATAATTGGCAATGATCATGCCTAACAACGCATCACCTAAAAACTCTAGGCGTTCATAGTTGTATTTATGACTAACCGATCGGTGCGTCAGCGCCAGTTGCAGCAATTCAGGCTGTTTAAACTGATAACCGATACGACTTGCGAAGCGCATATCACTAATTTTTGACTGAGCTTTGATCAAAACTTTTCTCGAACTTTAATACCAAATCAACATTCAGTAAGAATGGTTTTCTTACTTCATAATTGGTTTTTACTTTTAAACCATCAGCATTCATTACACGAAGAATGTCGTCTGTTTGCACATCACGAACATTGTTCATGTCTAAACGTTGTTCCAACTGCGATTTAAATTGAGCAGGACTGGTGCGTGGATTAGACGTAGCTAAGACTTGCTCAATTTGTGAGTTAATTACGTGGTTGTCCCAATATGGACTCCACACCGCCACCAACACTTTTACAATAAACGCAAAAGCAATAATGACCAATAAAACTGCAATATAAGAGGTGCCCTGTTGTGCGCGACGCATGTTTTTATCCTAAAGTATTAATCAATACTCCCGTTACGACTAAATGACGGCAGCTTGAAACCTGGTTCTTTATGCATCCAAATATAAAATGCGCGACCAGTTAAATTTTCTTCTGGTACAAAGCCCCAAAAACGACTGTCAGCACTTTGATCGCGGTTGTCCCCCATCGCGAAGTAATGACCTTCGGGTACTTTGACTTCCCAATATAAACCTTGCATGTCCACATACTTACCATTTTCAACATAGTTGATAAAGGGTGCTTGACGTGCCACGTTTACGCCTTCAAGTTCACGCATAGTAAAGGTATGCGTGCCTAAAGTTTCTTGATGATAAATCGAATTTGGTGTGTCTTGAATATCTTTTTCACGGCTAAACTCAAATGGCACTTTTGCCACTTTTTCACCGTTAATGCTTAGTTGCCCATGATCATAAACAATATGATCACCTGGTAAACCCACAATACGTTTGATATAGCTAATACTTGGTTGGGGTGGATAACGGAACACCGCAACATCGCCACGCTCAGGTTCGCCCGTATCAATAATTTTTTGATTGATAATCGGCAAACGTACGCCATATTCAAATTTATTGACCAAAATAAAATCACCTGTTTCTAAGGTAGGTACCATAGAATCGGATGGAATATTAAACGGCTCGTATAAAAATGAGCGCAGTACCAGCACTACCGCCAGTACTGGCCAAAAGTCATATGCCCAGGTAATGATAAAATTTTCATTGCCTCGACCTTTAAGCTCGCGCTGTTTAAAGACAAACTTGTCGAGCAACCACACCACAATAAACAGTAATGTGACTGGAACGAGGATTAAATTAAAATCAAAATCCATGGGCAATACGACTCCTTTATGTTTTAGCGTTCTACTTTAAGCACAGCAAGGAACGCTTCTTGTGGGATTTCAACGCTACCCACTTGTTTCATACGTTTCTTACCTTCTTTTTGTTTGGCAAGAAGTTTCTTCTTACGCGACACGTCGCCGCCATAACATTTTGCCAATACGTTTTTACGCATTGCTTTTACAGTAGAACGGGCAATAATTTGCGCACCAATGGCCGCTTGAATCGCGACATCAAACATTTGACGTGGAATCAAATCTTTCATTTTTTCAACTAAAGCAATACCACGGTGACGTGCATCTTGACGGTGGCAAATCATCGCTAAAGCATCGACTTTATCACCATTGATCAGTACATCGACTTTCACCAATGATGATGATTCAAAACGCACAAAGTTATAATCGAGTGAGGCAAAACCGCGTGAACATGACTTTAACTTGTCAAAGAAGTCCATGACCACTTCTGCCATTGGAATTTCAAAGGTAATCGCTACTTGGTTACTCACAAACTTCATGTCTTTTTGCACACCACGGCGCTCAACACATAAAGTCATCACGTTACCCAAGTACTCTTGCGGCACCAAGATATTACATTCAGCAATCGGTTCACGTAGATCTTCAACAGTTGAACCATCTGGCATTTTTGATGGGCTATCGATGTAAATGGTGTCACCATTTTTCATCACTGCTTCATAAATTACCGTTGGTGCAGATGAAATTAAGTCTAAGTCGTACTCACGCTCTAAACGTTCTTGTACGATTTCCATGTGTAGCATGCCTAAGAAGCCACAGCGGAAACCAAAACCTAAGGCATCTGAACTTTCAGGTTCAAAGAACAATGCAGAATCGTTAATTTGAAGTTTTTGTAGTGCTTCACGGAACGGTTCGAAGTCGCTGGCATCAATTGGGAATAAACCAGCATAAACCTGTGGTTTCACTTTCTTAAAGCCGGGTAAAGTCGCCACATCTGGCGTACTGGCTAAGGTAATGGTATCACCCACTGGCGCACCAAAAATGTCTTTAATGCCGGCAATTACAAAGCCCACTTCACCTGCTTCTAAGATATCGGTTTCGGTGTGTTTTGGATTAAAGATACCTACAGAGGTAATAATGTGCGTTTGACCGGTTGATTTCATCAACATCTTGTCGCCTTTACGCACACGACCTTGTTTAATACGCACTAAAGACACCACGCCTAAGTAGTTATCAAACCATGAGTCAATGATCAAGGCTTGTAATGGCGCATCACGATCACCTGTAGGCGCAGGAATGGTATCCACCAGTGTCTCTAATACACCTTCAATACCTAAACCAGTTTTTGCCGAGCAAGTTGGCGCATGGGTGGCTTCTACCCCAATAATGTCTTCAATTTCTTGAATGACACGCTCAGGTTCAGCTTGTGGTAAATCAATTTTATTTAAAACCGGTAAAACTTCTAAACCTTGCTCAATCGCGGTATAGCAGTTAGCAACTGATTGGGCTTCTACACCCTGTGCCGCATCTACGACAAGGAGTGCACCTTCACAAGCTGCCAATGAACGTGATACCTCGTACGAGAAATCCACGTGTCCCGGCGTATCAATGAAGTTCAGCTGATATTCTTCACCATTTGGGTGAGTGTAATATAAGGTTACAGATGCCGCTTTAATGGTAATGCCACGCTCACGTTCTAGCTCCATAGAGTCTAAAACTTGAGCTTGCATTTCGCGATCTTGCAAACCACCACAGGTTTGAATAAAACGATCCGCTAGGGTCGACTTACCATGATCGATATGCGCGATGATGGAGAAGTTACGTATGTTTTTGATATTTACAGACTTTTTAGCAACTGCCATAAACTACTCTAAAAATGTGTACACATTCAGATCACAAGACTACATCAGCAATCGTAAGGTGCAAAAAGGATATTCCGAAGATGCTGCACAGTATAAGCAGGCGCGCGTTAAAAATACATAGAGCTAAACAAATATCGCTCGAAATCGTTCAGAAAATTGGCAGTCACGCATTTATACAGCAGTAACAAAGTGCATTAAAAACATACAATCATAGACAGGTGAAAATAAGACAGCGCTTATTTTTAAGTCTATGCCAAGCGAGAAGAGGGATGCTTGGCATAGACTTAAGGCTATTATAGATGATTAATTTTACTAACATCTATATTTAATCTAGCTAAATCATGCTCATTTGTTAATAAATGGGTAGTTTTTAAGCAGAATGTTGTTTTATGCCAAAGTCGTATGGATTTTCATCACCACTCAGCGGTTGGTAGGCTTGTAAAAACGTCGGTGACATCCGTTTTGGTCGACCTGTGGCCAGCTCAATACATGCCCATTTGGTTGATCCAGTAAAAAGAAGACTTTGATCTTTTTGACGATAAAATGCATATTGGCGAAATGAATATAAGCTGTTTAGATCGTTGAGCCATGTTCTTAAAATAATTTCATCGGCTAAAAATGCTGCCTTGCGATATTGCACATGATGCTCAACCGCAACCATGGCATGCTTAAGCTGTTGGTATTCTGTTAAGCCTAAACCTAAAGCTTCGATATGTGCTGTTGCCACATCTTGCATCCAATGCATATACACCACGTTGTTGACGTGACCTAAACTATCAATATGTTCAGGTTGCACCTGAATGGTTAAATCAAAAATATCACTCATTTGTGCCACTTCCTTTTTTTTGCTGCAGTGTAACGCGGTTGATAAAAAAAGCCATGTTTAACATGGCTTTTGATTTTAGCGAATCCGCATGCCTAAAATCATGGCTTGACCTTTACGTAATAAAGACACACGTACCACTTGTCCTGATTTTAATTGAGCAACTCTTTCAATAAAGGCTTGGCTATTTTGAATCGGCTGATTATTGAAAGCGGTAATAATATCACCCGCTTGAATTCTCGCCTCAGCTGCTATCCCACTGCGACTCACCTCTTGAACAAAAACACCGCCTTTTACGCCACTGCGACCTAACTCATCCACAGTTAAATTACGAATCGCAATGCCTAATACTGGACCTTTATGGCTGGTTTGACTGCTGCTTTGTTGCTTAGCAGGCGTATTATCAGGGGCTGTGCTTAATGTAGCCGATAAAGTTTGGCGCTTATCATTACGTAAGACTTGTAGTTGAATCACTTGCTGCGGTGCAGTGCGATTGAGCAGATTTAATAATTGTGAGGTTTCACGAATAGGATTGCCATTCAGCTGTAAAATCACATCACCCGCTTTAAGACCTGCCCGTGCAGCTGGTGAGTTGGGCGCAACTTGGGTAATTAAAGCCCCTTCAGGTTTATCTAGTTGGTAAGATTCAGCCAAAGTACGGTCTATATCTTGCAGTTGCACGCCTAAATAAGAACGAATCACGCGGCCATTTTTCTTAAGCTGTTCTGCCACATCCATGGCTACATCGATGGGAATCGAAAAAGATAGGCCCATATAACCACCAGTACCACTAAAGATCCGAGAGTTGACCCCAACTACTTCACCGCGTTGGTTAAACAGTGGCCCACCTGAGTTACCCGGGTTCATCGCCACATCAGTTTGAATAAACGGTACTGCATTTTCACCCGTCACATTGCGCATTTTGGCACTGACAATTCCAGCCGAGGCGGAGTAGTCAAAACCAAAAGGTGAACCAATGGCCAATACCGCCTCACCGACTCTGAGTTGATCAACATTGCCCATTTTAAGTTGTGGATAATGGCTGCCGGTCACCTTCAGCAAAGCAACATCGGTACGTTCATCACTCCCGACCACAGTGGCATCAATTTCACGCCGATCATTTAAGGTAATAGTGACTTTAGATGCATCTTCAATGACATGATGATTGGTTAATAAATAACCATCTTTGTCGATAAAAAATGCGGTGCCATAACTATTTTTTTCCTGTGGTATCGCCTGTTGCGGCACTACAATATTGGGACCAAAGAAACGACGCAGTAATTCAGGTACTTGCTGCTGCAACACTTCTTGCTCAGTCATTTTTTTAGTGACGCTTACACTGACCACAGCTGGGCTCACCTGAGCCACCAAGTCAGAAAAATCCACTGTTGCTGCTGAGGTTGTCATTGCTGCTGAGGTGACCAGCACGCCATAGAAACTTTGTTTTAACACGCGATTATTCATAGCAAGATCACAAATGTTTTTATCAGTTTGGGAGGAATAATTAAGGTTTTAACATAAACCAAGTCTTTATTTAGTAACAATATGTTGAATTAGTTATGAAGAAACAAGTAGTTATTTTTTATGTGACTACAGTCACATTTTCATGATTTTTCTTTTCGCCGCTGTATTTTTGTACTTGCCTTTTGTTTAAAAAAGCGCTGAGATGATCGGACTTTTTTTAAATTAGCGGATGGACATGTCTAATTTACCTACAACCCATCATTTTGATGTCATTATTGTCGGTAGCGGCGGTGCCGGTTTAAGTCTGGCCTTATCACTCCCCAACAGCATGCAAATTGCAGTTTTAGCCAAATCAGATTTGACTGATGCGAGTACCTTTTATGCCCAAGGTGGTGTCGCTGCCGTGCTTGATCAAACCGACTCGATTGAACAACACATTAATGACACCATGATTGCTGGTTCACAACTGTGTGAGCAAAATGCAGTGCGCCAAACCGTTGAAGGGGGCAAACCATCTGTTGATTTCTTATTAGATCAAGGTGTTCAATTTACTTTAGATGAACAGCAGCAATTACATTTAACTCGTGAAGGGGGGCACTCACAGCGCCGTATTATCCATGCAGCGGATGCAACAGGACGTGCTATTTCCACCACCTTGGTTGAACGCGCGCGCGAACAAGCCAATATTCACATTTTTGAAAATTTTATTGCCATTGATTTAATTACCACACAAAAACTTGGGCAAGCAGGTGAAAACCGTGCCTTAGGATTATATGCACTCGATGACAAAACCGAACAAGTACATAGCTTTTTAGCACCCTTTACTGCCCTTGCCTGTGGTGGTGCGATGAAGGCTTATTTATATACCTCCAATCCTGATATTGCCACAGGCGACGGCATCGCTATGGCGTATCGCGCGGGTTGCCGCGTGGCCAATATGGAATTTAATCAATTCCATCCGACTTGTCTTTACCATCCCCAAGCGCGTTCGTTTTTAATTACTGAAGCCATGCGTGGTGAAGGGGCTTATTTACGTTTACCTGATGGTGAGCGTTTTATGTTACGTTTTGATGAACGTGCCGAATTAGCTCCACGTGATATTGTAGCACGCACCATTGACCATGAAATCAAACGCTTAGGGATTCGTCATGTGTGGTTAGACATTACCCATAAACCTGCTGAATTTATCATTGAGCATTTCCCAACGCTATATGCACGTTTAATGGAACTGGGCATTGATATCACCAAGGAGATGATTCCTGTGGTGCCTGCGGCGCACTATACCTGTGGGGGTGTGGTCGTGGATGAGCATAGCCAAACTGATCTTGCAGGCTTGTATGCCATTGGGGAAACCTCTTATACAGGCTTACATGGTGCCAACCGTATGGCAAGTAACTCGTTATTAGAGTGTTTTGTCTATGGCATGGCGGCAGCACAACATATTCAAGCGAAATTTACCAGACCTGTTACTCTGCCCCAAGTACCAGCTTGGGATGACTCTCAAGTCATTGACCCAGATGAAGATGTGGTGATTTTACAAAACTGGGATGAATTACGGCAGACCATGTGGAACTATGTGGGCATTGTACGCTCCACTAAGCGCTTGCAACGTGCCCTACATCGTATCGAAATGCTCAAAAAAGAAATTGCAGAGTATTATCAAGATTATCAAGTCAGTAAGAATCTGATTGAACTACGTAATTTGGTGTTGGTATCAGAAATGATTGTACGTTGTGCTTTGGCGCGTAAAGAATCGCGCGGCCTACATTACACGCTTGATTATCCAGACCTTGCGCCTGAATTGCGTAAAACCGTACTCAATCCACCTGATTTTCAGGTCGATCAGCCTTTGGTGAATGTTGAACTGACGGCTTAAAGCCCACCAAAACGGATGCGCAAAGCATCCGTTTTTTTATTCATCTGGATAATAAACCGCTTGTGCAATCTCAAAGGTGCGTACATGCAGTGGGATCAGCTGAGCGAGTTGCTGATAGCCCCCTGCTAAGACAAACATCATTGGAATTTGACTGTTTTTCGCTAGACCAAAGACCAACTGTTCACGTTGTTCAATCAGATCGCGGCTAAACCACGTTGAGCCATGCGGATCATCCTGATGACAGTCCATACCTGCTTGATAAATGATTAAATCTGCACCCCATGCTTTGGCGGCTGCAAAACCTTCATGAATTGCCTGTTGATATTCAGTAAAGCTCCCTTGAGTTTGGTGAATATGCCGTGTCTCAGCACGCGTATAACTCCCACAGCCAAAGGCCTGACCATAGATGCTAAAGTTATATAAATTGGGCATTTTGAGCACAAATTCGGCAGTACCATTGCCACCATGTTGATCACAATCTAAGACAAAAATACGTTTATCTGGAAATTGCTGCGCAACCAAGGCAAGACCATTGAAAGTACAATAAGCACAGCCAAAATCAGGACTAGCATGGTGAAAACCTTGTGCAATATTGGCTGCCAAGCCATGTTTAAAGGCCAATTCAGCTGCTTTGAGTTGACCGGCATTTACTGCAAGCACTGCGTCTTTTAGCTGTGCATTCCAAGGTTTAAAGCCTTGAATAGTGGCTAATTTGCGTGGCTCTCCGGTTAAAAACGCCTCGACATAGCTTGCTTCATGCAATTGTTTAAGCATTGCAACATCTAGTTCTTCAGGCTCATAAAAGCGCACATAGTCATATTGGCTTAATGCCTCAGCCACTAAAGCCAATTTTTCCATACTATTGCTTGGAGTATGAGCAAAATACTGCGCTGAATAACACACATGAAGCACGGCGATTTCCCTATTGCGCTTGAGCGACCTGTAAAATTTGTGATAATTGCGTGGTTTCAGGACTATATAAACCATTTTGAACTTGCTGCTCAAAATGGCTACTAAACGCACGACGACGATTTTGTGATGAAATGGCCAACGTGGTCAAACGCAAAAAATGAAATCCTGGCATTTCATTCACAGGGGCTACAAAGCCGTTATAGCCTTTATTGCTGCGTTTATTGTCAATCGCGTCTGCATCGTAACGCACTGAAAAGAGCGAACCTTGTGGCAAACGCACGCCATTCATTAATACAGGCTGTAAACTAATACAAGAATGGTTATCGCCCATATTGAGCTTTTCCATTAATACCGGTTGTTGCTGATGATCGACAAAAATATTAATTTCACCACGACGTAACACTTGATTATGGGCAATTTTTAAAAAGAATTTCTCTGCCATTGGACAAGAACCGACTTTAGGCTTATCCATTAAGGTCTCGAGTTCGATATAACCCGTGTCCTGTGCTGTTTTGGGTAAAATAATATCTTCAATTAAATTGGCTAAAACTTTACTTTCTTCAAATTCAAGCAAGGCACTCATGTTACGTAATTTTTTTTGCCATTCTACCTGCTCGCTTAAGGCTTGTGCATAGTCATTTTGATGCTGAGCAAGATAAGCCAAGACATGAGGGTTTTGATCTAGGTTACGCCATGAATCTAAAATTAAACCCTGACTGGCCGCTTGTGAGATTAATTGCTTGAACGGCTTGCTATCAACATCTTGAAAAATGCGTAAATCTTTATATTCATCTGGATAACGTGGCACATTGACTGATTCTGCAATAACACGTGTGGCTTGCGTATACCCACAGCCGCGACGTTCGGTTTGATGGCTGTAATGTTCATTTAACATTTCAACCAGCGTTTCTGATAATGAGTAGCCCTGCTCGCGATAGCAGCGTACTAACTCATGATCTACATTTGACATGCTCGTCCTCAAATTCCCACATTAAAGCAGCGTGCTTGGTGATAGTGTTTCTGCCCAATCAGCACAGCAATTAGGCATGCACCTTAACATAGTGTAACTTTCAACTAAATCGCATATTCTGCCAATTATACGGCCTGAATATGCTGCATTGCCGCTGCAAATACTGCATCGGCGGTTTGTGTTGCATCTAAACGTTTGATTCTATTTGGCTCATTTTGACAAAGCGTGGCATAACCTGAACGCACTTTTTCAAAAAAAACTGCTTTTTCTTGCTCAAAACGATCCAATTCACCACGGGCACGGGCACGTGACATCCCCACTTCAATTGGTGCATCTAACCAAAAGGTTAAAGTTGGCATTTTGGCGACAAAGTTTTGGTTTAATAAAGCTAATTTTTCTGCACTTAAACCGCGGCCCGCACATTGATAAGCGAAACTAGCATCGCTAAATCGGTCGCACAACACGGTTTTACCGGCAGCTAAGGCAGGTAAAATCACCTGTGCGAGATGCTGTGCACGTGCAGCATACATCAGTAATAATTCAGTGTCATGGCTCATGGCTTCATCGTGATTGACACTCAGCAGTAGACTACGAATCTGCTCTGCCATAGGTGTGCCACCCGGCTCACGGGTTAAAATCACCTCTTGACCTTGTGCCTGCAAAGTATCAAAGATGCGACGAATGAGTGTGCTTTTTCCGACACCTTCGGTGCCTTCAAAACTAATAAACATGCTTATTCCTTTTTGGCGCGTAAGACTTGCAAATATTCTTGCACGGCACGATTGTGCTCTGCCAATGTAGCGCTAAATTTATGTCCACCATTGCCGGTGGCGACAAAGTACAGCGCATCAGAGTTATCTGGATGCATGGTTGCCTCAATGGCTTTTTTACTTGGTAAAGCAATTGGCGTTGGTGGTAAGCCATTGATAGTATAGGTGTTATATGCAGTTGGCGTGCGTAAATCTTTACGCGTGATATTGCCATTATAATTGTCACCCATGCCGTAAATCACGGTTGGATCAGTTTGTAAGCGCATCCCTATTTTTAAACGACGCGCAAACACGCCAGATACTTGTTGCAACTCACTGTCAATACTCGTTTCTTTTTCGATAATTGACGCCATAATTAAGGCTTCATACGGCGTTTTATACGGCAAGCCTTCAGCACGATTTTGCCATGCTGCATCTAAAGCCTTCATTTGGCGTTGATATAAATCGATTAAGATTTTTCGATCACTTTCGCCTTTGGCAAAAAAGTAGGTATCAGGGGCAAATAAACCTTCAGGATGAGCATAAGGAATATTTAAAGCGTGTAGCAGTTGATCATAGGGTAAATGCGATACTTCTTGCTTAACCAAATCGTCTTTTTTCAAACGCTCAATCAATTGCTTAAAGGTGGTGCCTTCAATCACTAAAATACGGTTCATTTGCGCATTTTTGGCATCTGAAATCATACCAAGTACATCACGCACACTCATTTGATCCGTGATTTCATACACCCCAGCTTTTAAAGAGTCTTTAATCACAAACTTTTGATAAAGTTTAAGCAGCACTGGAAAACTCACTTTGTCTTCTTTGGCCAATTGATCGATAAAGCCTGAGTAGGTATCCCCTTGATTAATCGCCAGCATTTGTTTTTTCCCCTCCAGTGGATAGGCTTTAAACAAACTTGACCATATCATCCCCAGTACAATCATCAACATAGCCAAGGCCAGCACAACAAACGCTTTTAAGCCAATATAAGATGATTTTTTTTTCGCTTTTGACGCCATAATTTAAGCAATTTGATTGAGTTGAAGTTGTGCGAATAAGGTCTGACAACTGTCGATCTGTAACTGTTGATCGGCAAATTGTGTCACCATTTTCATCGCGCTTAAGGCGTTACAGAAAAATAAACTTTGTAACTGCTGTAATTCGTCGTGATGCACCGAGCGCACTTCACAGGCAATGCCTTGTTGTTGCATCCGCGCTAGAATTTCAGCACGCATTACACCTTGGACGCCATTATAGCGAAGTTCTGGCGTCACCCAAGTATTGTTTAACTTTAAAAAACAGTTACTGCTCACCCCTTCAACAATTTGATCTTGATGATCTAAAACCAAAGCTTCACTGAAACCACGTTCATCAGCTTCGGCTTTGAGCATGACTTGTTCTAAACGGTTTAAACTTTTAATGCCGACTAAAGCTGGCATGGTCTGTCCCAGTCTTAGATTCAACACGTCGCTTTGAATAGTTTCAGGGGCAAAAGGCTGTACCTGTTTAGGATAAAAAAACAGCCACACATCCGCATCTTGATCAGGCAAGCTATAACCACGCTGTCCCACACCACGACTAATCACAATTTTTAAGGTACCAGTGGCTTTGGGTAAATGAGCCAAACTCACAGGTAAAGAGACTAAATTGGCGCGCAGCTGTAAGGCTTGGCAGGCTTGCTCTAGCCGTGCAATATGCCGTACTTGTAGTTCAATTTGACCGTCAATCATACGTGCGGTGCTAAAACAACCATCCCCATAATGAAAGGCACGGTCATTTAAATCGAGCTGTGTAACTGCTTTGCCGTTTTTAAAACATTGCATTGTGGAAGCTCCCTCTTCTTTAAGTTTTATTGTAAAACGGCTTGGATTTAATCGAGTGCAGATTCTATTTCTTTTTTACTTATATAAAATTCATTTTTTATTATTTTTTATGCAAAAACACTCGCGCTATGCTGCATCCACTTCAACAGCACCAACTTTTTTTGAGGAAGACTATGCGCTTAGCTACATTAAAATTAGGAATTATCGCCGCGCTTGTATCTGTTTCTAGCCTTGCTGCAGCCAAAGACTTCCTCAATGTGTCATATGACCCCACACGTGAGTTATATGAAGACGTCAATAAACAATTTGGTCAATACTGGCAACAGCGTACCGGTCAAAAAATTAACTTTAAGCAATCACATGGTGGCTCAGGTAAACAAGCCCGTTCTGTGATTGACGGTTTATCTGCCGATGTGGTGATTTTGGCTTTGGCTGCTGATATTGATGTCTTAGCACAAAAAGCCCAGCTATTACCGCAAGATTGGCAAAAAAAATTACCGCATAACTCGACGCCTTATACCTCAACTATCGTGTTTTTAGTACGTAAAGGCAACCCGAAAAATATTCAGGATTGGGGCGATTTAGTTAAAAATAATGTGGGGATTATCACGCCTAACCCAAAAACTTCAGGGGGCGCACGCTGGAACTATTTAGCGGCATGGGCTTGGGCTAAACACCAAGCGGGTGGCAATGAGCAAACTGCACAAGAATTTGTACGTAAAATTTATAAAAATACCAAAGTATTGGATTCTGGCGCGCGTGGTGCCACCACGACCTTTGCTGAACGTGGCATTGGGGATGTTTTATTGGCTTGGGAAAACGAAGCATATTTAGCGGTACGTGAGCAACCGGGTAAATTTGAAATTATTACTCCAAGTTTATCGATCTTGGCAGAGCCGCCAGTGGCCATTGTTGAGAAAAACGTGGTTAAACACGGCACCCAGCATTTAGCCAAAGGTTATTTAAACTTCTTGTATTCACCTTATGGTCAATATTTAGCAGCCAAACATTATTACCGTCCGCGTGATGTCGCCACCTTAGAAAAAAATAAGCATATCTTTAAGCCATTAAAGCTGGTCACCATTGACCAAGAATTTGGCGGATGGAATAAAGTACAACAAGCTCATTTTGAAAATGGCGGCATCTTCGACCAAATCGTGAAAGCCAACAGCGCTAAATAAACGCTGAGATTGAATAAGGAGCATCCGCATGATTCATACCGTGATCGTCCCTGGCGTTGCAGGTAGCGAAGCCCAGCATTGGCAAACATGGTTAGAAAATCAATTGCCAAGATGCTCCCGCGTTCAACAAAATGACTGGAATCATCCTGTGTTACATGAATGGGTTCAACAGTTTGTCAACACAGTGGTACCGCTTCAAGCACCGCTTCAAATTGTGGCGCATAGCTTCGGCTGTTTAACCACTATGGCCGCGCTGCATATGTTTCCTGAGCTGAATGCCAAGATTCAACATGTCGTGTTGGTGGCGCCTGCCAATCCTACCCGTTTTGGTGACAATGGTTTTGCTCGCGATAGCCTTAATCATTATGCGGATTTTTTCCATAATATTTCGCCACAAGCGCCGACCAGCATGCTGATCAGTGAAAATGATCCATGGTTACAATTTGATGATGCCAAACAGTTGGCCAAATCATGGCAAATCAAGCCTGTGAATCTCGGTCAAGTCGGTCATATTAATGTTGCTTCAGGCTTTGGACCTTTTCCGCAGATTTTTGATTATCTGATCTCAGAAAACGAGATGTCTCATATCAGCATTACTGATGATGGCAAGTATTTTTTTAAATTTGCAATTTAAGCATGGCTCTCTATGCTTATGACAAAGTTCGATTTTTATTTTGCGTTGATTGATTTGGGTCAACATTCTCTCTTTGAGGAGTAATCATGTCGCAGCGATCCCGAGTGCTGCCAGGATTTGGTCTTTCCCTAGGCTTTACCCTAGCGTATCTATCCTTAATCGTTTTGATTCCTTTGTCTGCAGTGTTTATTAAATCACTGGGCATTGGTTGGGACGGTTTTATTGAAATTATTAGTTCAGAGCGAATTTTAAAGTCGCTGCAACTCAGCTTTACCACTGCGCTATTGGCCGCGTTTATTAACGTGGTGTTTGGTTTATTACTGGCGTGGTGTTTAGTACGTTACCGTTTTCCAGGCAAACGTATTGTCGATGCTTTAGTCGATTTACCCTTTGCACTCCCTACTGCGGTTGCAGGTATTGCCCTAACTTCTTTATATGCGCCAACCGGCTGGATTGGTCAATATTTAGAACCGATTGGTATTCAAGTGGCGTATACCCCAATTGGTATTACGTTAGCCTTAATTTTTATTGGTATTCCATTTGTGGTGCGTACCGTCCAACCGGTACTGGCAGATTTAGAAACCGAGCTTGAAGAAGCAGCTTCAGCACTCGGTGCCACGCGTTTTCAAACCATCACTAAAGTGATTTTACCCATTTTATTCCCAGCGCTGTTAACCGGCTTTGCTTTGGCCTTTGCACGTGGTGTGGGTGAATACGGTTCGGTGATCTTTATTGCCGGTAACCAACCGTTTGAAACTGAAATTGCGCCGTTAATGATTATTTCGCGTTTAGAAGAATATGACTATGCCGGTGCCACCACCATTGCAGTGGTCATGCTTGTGATTTCTTTTGCGATTTTGTTCTTGATTAACTTAGTACAAGCATGGGCCAGCCGTCGTACTGGGAGAACTGCACGATGAATATCAATGCCAATGCTTTGGCCGACAAGTTGCAATCGCGTGATGCGACCCGAGAACCGCTTTGGGTACGTTATACCTTAATTAGCATTGCCTTAATTTTCTTTGTCAGCTGCTTATTATTGCCACTGGTTTTGGTATTTGTAGAAGCATTTAAACAAGGTCTTGGTGTATATACTCAAGCCTTGGTGCATCCGGATACCTTATCGGCAGTGAAACTGACTTTACTCACTGCAGCAATTGCGGTACCACTCAACGTGGTGTTTGGTGTGGCCGCAGCATGGTCTGTAGCCAAATTTAACTTCCGTGGTAAATCGATCTTAACCACCATTATTGATATGCCGTTTTCGGTATCACCTGTGATTGCAGGTTTAATGCTGGTGCTCATGTTTGGTACTCAAGGTTGGTTTGGCGGTTGGCTGATGGACAACGACATTAAAATTTTATATGCCGTACCTGCCATTGTCTTAGCCACTATTTTTATTACTGTACCTTTTGTAGCGCGTGAATTGATTCCTTTAATGGAAGCACAAGGCACTGAAGAAGAAGAAGCAGCGATTGTTTTAGGTGCTTCAGGTTGGCAAACTTTTTGGAAAGTCACCTTACCCAATATTAAATGGGGTTTGATCTATGGCGTGATTTTGTGTAATGCGCGTGCCATGGGTGAATTTGGTGCAGTATCGGTGGTGTCAGGACACATCCGCGGTGAAACCAATACTTTGCCTTTACATGTAGAGATTCTCTACAACGAATATACCTTTAGTGCCGCATTTGCCGTATCTTCGCTGTTGGCTTTATTGGCGATTGTGACCTTAATTTTAAAAAGTTGGGTTGAAATTCGCCAAGAAAAACAAAGCCAAAAAAATGACGATTCAGCTTCTTAAGGAATGACCTCATGAGTATTCAAGTTAAAAATATTGAAAAACACTTTGGTGCATTCCATGCACTCAACAACATCTCTTTAGATTTTCCAGACGGTCAATTGGTGGCGCTACTTGGCCCATCGGGCTGTGGTAAAACAACATTGCTGCGTATTATTGCCGGTCTTGAATCTGCGGATTCTGGTCAAGTGATTTTGGAGGGCGAAGACGCCACCAACGTACATGTACGTGAACGTGAAGTCGGCTTTGTGTTTCAACATTATGCATTGTTCCGCCATATGACGGTCTTTGACAACATTGCTTTTGGTTTACGGGTACGTCCGCGTGCAACACGTCCAAATGAAGCTGAAATTAAAAAACGCGTAACGCGTTTGCTTGATTTAGTCCAACTCGGCTTTCTCGCAGATCGTTATCCAGCGCAGCTCTCGGGTGGTCAGCGTCAACGTATTGCACTCGCACGTGCCTTAGCGGTTGAACCACGTGTCTTGTTACTTGATGAACCGTTTGGTGCCTTAGACGCCAAAGTACGTAAAGAATTACGTCGTTGGTTACGCACACTACATGATGAATTACATATTACGTCTATCTTTGTGACTCATGACCAAGAAGAAGCTTTAGAAGTAGCTGATCAAATTGTGGTCATGAACAAAGGAAATGTCGAACAAATTGGTTCGCCGCGTGAGGTCTATGAGCGCCCTGCAACACCGTTTGTATTTGACTTCTTAGGTCAAGCCAACCGTTTTGAAGGCACGAATCAAGGCGGCAGTATTCAATTTGGCGCAGACCGTATTCAATTGGCGAGCGCTAAAAATGGACCACAAGGCGATGTGATTGCCTTTGCGCGTCCAGATGAGCTAAAAATCCATGCTCAACCTCAAGACAATGCCATTCAAGCCACATTTATTCGTGAATTGTGGATTGCAGGCAAAGTTGTGGCAGAACTTGAAGGTCGTGAAGGTAATCTGATTGAGATTTCTTTGACCCCTGATGAAGCTAGACTGCATCAGTTCCGCCCAAATCAAACTGTATGGCTCACTGCATCGGCCTTACACTTATTTGCAAATCAAGTCGCATAAAACCAAAAAAGATGGGGCAATTTTAGCCCCATGTATCAAAGGGTAAACAACATATGAATTTCCAGCAATTACGGATTATTCGCGAAACCGTCAGACAAAACTTTAATCTGACTGAAGCTTCGGCTGCGTTGTATACCTCGCAATCAGGCGTTAGTAAGCATATTAAAGATTTAGAAGATGAACTTGGCGTACAACTTTTTATTCGTAAAGGTAAACGCTTACTGGGTTTAACTGAACCCGGTCAGGCGCTGCTGGGAATCGTAGAACGAATGTTGGTGGATGCAGATAACATCAAACGCTTAGCCGACGATTTTAACAAGGTCGATGAAGGCACCTTAACCATTGCCACCACACATACCCAAGCGCGTTATGTGTTACCCCCAATTGTGAATAAGTTTAAAAAGGAATTTCCAAAGGTTCACTTGATTTTGCAACAAGCGAGTCCAGTGGAAATTACCGATATGTTGTTACAAGGTGAGGCGGATATTGGTATTGCCACCGAGTCTTTAACCACAGAAGATAACTTAGCCAGTGTGCCGTTTTATAATTGGCAGCACAGCATCATCACCCCACAAAATCACCCACTGGCGCAAAAAAGCAATATTGGCATTCGCGAACTAGCGCAATATCCAATTATTACTTACCATGGGGGCTTTACCGGGCGTTCTAAAATTGACAAAGCGTTTGAAGAATCAGGTTTAGATTTTGATATTGTGATGTCAGCCCTGGATGCCGACGTGATTAAAACTTATGTGGAACTCGGTATGGGGATTGGGATTGTGAACGACGTGGCTTACGACCAAGAACGTGACTATCGTTTAAAACAAATCCCAACCGACATTTTTGGGGTGAATACCACTTGGCTTGCAGTACGTAAAGGTCACTTGCTGCGTGGCTATGGTTATGAGTTTATTTCACTGTGTTCACCAGAAGCTGATATTCGCGCCTTAAAACGTGTCGCTTACCCTGAAGATTAAATCTTAAAAAGAGCAGCGTTCAGCTGCTCTTTTTTTTAATGTGATACGGCTTGTTTAGCATCCAACACGCTATTTTTTGCCCCACGATTTAATAATAAATTCAGTAAAATTGCCGCCAAAGTTGCGGTTCCAATCCCACCCAAATCAAAACTGCCAATTTTAAGACTTAAATTACCTGCACCCATAATTAAACTCACCGCTGCAATAATTAACGTGCTGTTTTGCGTAAAATCAACTTTATGATCAATCCAAATTTTCGCCCCAGCAATGGTAATCAACCCAAACACCACAATTGAAGCACCGCCTAATAATGCCACAGGAATGGTGCTAATCACGGCGCCAAATTTAGGCGATAAACCGAGTAATATGGCAAAACAACCTGCAATCACGAAAATGGTGGTGCCATACACTTTGGTGACAGCCATCACCCCGATGTTTTCCGCATAGGTGGTCATACCTGTACCCCCCACCGAACCTGACAATGAGGTACATACGCCATCGGCAAAAAAAGCCCGTCCCATATAAGGATCCAAGTTTTTACCCGTCATGGCAGACACCGCTTTAAAGTGACCTAAATTTTCTGCCACTAAAATGAGAGCCACAGGTGCAATCAGTAAAATAGCATTGGCTTCAAACACAGGACTGTAAAAGTTAGGCAAACCAAACCACGCAGCATTGGCAATTGGTGCAAAATCAATAGGCTTACCTAGCCCTAGAAGATTAGTTAACACAAAGTACAGCACATAAGCCGTCACTAAACCGACCAAAAGCAGTAAACGTCGTAACATGCCACGGGTAAACACTGCAACAAGGCTAATACATAAGATGGTCACGACAGCCATCCAACTATCAAAGCTATTACTCGATACACTTTGAATGGTCACAGGCGCTAGATTTAAGCCAATAATCATCACAATGGCGCCAGTGACTAAAGGTGGCATCAGTTTTTCAATCCATGCCGTGCCTATTTTCATCACCACTAAACCTATTGCCGCATAAATTAAGCCACAGACAATGGTACCGCCTAAGGCTAAGGCAATATTGGGGTTAGAACCTGCGCCAGCATAACCTGTTGCCGCAGCCACTGCGCCAATAAAGGCAAAGCTTGAGCCAAGATAACTTGGCATACGCCCACCCGTCATGAGGAAAAATAAGATGGTGCCGATCCCAGTAATTAAGATCGTCAGATTCGGGTCAAAACCCATCAGTAATGGTGCCAGCACTGTGGCACCAAACATAGCAAAGGCATGCTGCAAGCCAAGCACGATGCTTTTGCCTGCGGGTAAATATTCATCCATTTGCACAGGCGTAGTATCTAAATTGCCTTGATAGGGTTTAAATTTTGCAAACCAAGCTTCTTTTGACATCGGCTGCCCTCCTAATGTGGCATTGCAATGGGCGCACAATATTGACGATTAAAATACACTAAAGCATTCGTGTCTTTGGGGCTTTGCATGGCCTGTACTTCACAGATGAGAAGCAGATGACTGCCTACTGCATGTCGCTCTCGAATGAGACAATCAAAGGCCACTAAAGCCTCTTGCAGTACGGGTGCACCTGTTTGCAGTGTGCCCCATACATGTGAGTTAAAACGTTGGGCTTGTGCGGTCTTGCTGGCAAATAAATTGGCCAGTGCTTGCTGCTCATGGCTTAAGGTATTGACACATAACACGTCGCTATTTTGAAAATATTCAAACACCGAAGAATTCTGATTTATACAGACCAATAAGGTGGCAGGTTGGTCAGTCACACTACAGACTGCCGATGCGGTAAAGCCTGCCTGACCGTGTGCTGTACGTGTGCTAATAATATTCACAGCCGCAGCTAAATGTGCCATACCCTGTCGAAAACTTAAAGCATCTAGGCTGTTCTTGAATTGCAGTTTACTGTTCATGACTGACCTCTGTTTTTTATTTTATAAATGTGCAGTTGAGGCAATTTCAACCAAAGCTTCAGGTTTGACTAAACCCACTTGAATGCAATAACGTGCTGGCTTATCTTCGGGGAAATATTCGGCATAAACTGCATTTATCGCAGCATAATCGGCCCAATCTTTGACAAAAATATGATTAAAGGTGATGTCCTCCATGCTGCCGCCCGCCGCCGCAAGCACACCTTTAATGGTGTCTAAAATATGGCGCGTTTGTGCTGCGGCATCGCCGACATGCAGTACGTTGTTATTTTCATCAAAAGCCAAGGTTCCTGACACATACACAATATTGTCGGCTTGGGTGGCAGGCACATAAGGCGCTAGCGGCTTGGCAGTTCCTGCGGGAATAATCACTTGTTTTGGCATGTTGTCCTCGTTATGCAGATTATTTTAAGTTATTGTTTTGAAAGGTGTTGCAGAATTTTTCGGTAGTACTAACCCACCCAAAAAAGGTTTCAATATTATAAATACTGGCAGCATGTGCTTCGCTTGGCCCTGCTTGATGGCAGGCGTCGTCTAACACCACACCAAAATATTCTAAAAAGAAACCATCACGTAAGGTCGATTCCACACAAACATTGGTGGCAATACCCACAAAGACCAGATTACGAATACCACGGCAACGTAACATGCTGTCTAAAGCCGTATTAAAGAAGCCACTGTAACGCGGTTTTTCAATAACTAAATCCTGTGGCTGTGGCTTAAGTTGATCAATCAGTTCAAAATCCCACTCCCCTTTGGCCAATAACTTGCCATACAGCTTTGGATTTTGGCGCATGGTTTTGAGGGCATTGGATTTATGAAAGTTAGGCGAATTGATTCCGCCTGCTTCACGGTAGTCTTTGTCCCAACCATTTTTAAAATAAATCACTTGCATGCCTGCACTGTGTGCTGCATCCACCGCTTTTTGAATATTGGCCACTACGGGTGCCGTTTGTGATACATCAAAACCCGCCAAATCTAAATAGCCGCCTCGCGAGGTATAGGCATTTTGCATATCAACCACAATCAATGCGGTTTGCTCAGGCGCGAGTTGAATCGCTTCAGGACGTGCACTTAACACTTTGCCTGTGCCAATGGCTTGGGTAAATTCACTACAAATAATACTCATGCGGTTTTCTCCAAAGTTTGACCTTCCACTACAACATGCTGACGGCATTGCATTAAGGGCTGGATGCGTTGTCCAAAATCTTCCACCCCCTGAATAAAGTCATCAAAGGTGAGTAGGATGCCTTCTGTGCCCTGAATCTCCCCAATTTCATCCAACATTTTTGCGACATTGGCATAAGAGCCGACTAAGGTGCCCATATTGATATTCACCGGCGAGACACTCGATGCCATTTGGCGAATATTGGTGTCACTGCCAGATTTAGTGTCTTTACCACCTTGGTTCATCAGCCAATTAATCGCTTCTACATCGGCACCCTCGTTATAGTGCTGCCATTTCGCAAAGGCTTCAGCATCGGTTTCGGCTGCAATCACCATAAACAACACATAAGTTTGTACATCACGACCGGTTTGATCGGTATGGGTTTTTAAACGCTCGTTAATTTCGGCATAAGCCGTTGGGGTATTTAAACCTTTGCCAAATACAAAGTTATAGTCGGCATATTGCGCGGAAAACGCCAAACCTGCATCCGATTGTCCTGCGCAAATAATTTTCATATCGGCTTGTGGTTTGGGACTGACGCGGCAATCGTTCATCGTGAAATGTTCACCTTTAAAATCTGAACGTCCATCGGCCCACAGTTCACGTAAAATTTGCACGTATTCAGACAAATATTCATAGCGTTTGCCAAAATACTCATCGCCCGGCCACATGCCCATTTGGCTATATTCTGGTGCTTGCCAACCAGTCACCACATTTAAACCAAAACGACCATTGGAAATTGAATCAATGGTGGATGCCATACGCGCTACAATCGCAGGTGGCATGACTAAGGTTGCTGCAGTGGCATAAATTTGAATTTTTGAGGTCACAGCGGCAAGGCCCGCCATTAAAGTAAAACTTTCTAAATTATGATCCCAAAATTCTGTTTTACCACCAAAGCCGCGCAGCTTAATCATGGATAAAGCAAAGTCAAAACCGTAATGTTCTGCACGTTGCACAATCTGTTTATTGAGTTCAAAACTCGGCTGATATTGCGGTGCATTTTCCGAGAGTAACCAACCATTATTTCCAATAGGACAAAAAACGCCAACTTTCATCACACACCTCACTGTTTATTCTGCTTTTAATTTTTGACTGCAATTGCAGTTTTATTTTTCATAGTAGATTTAGCAAAGGCTGTGCCAACATATATTTAGTATATTTAAATCAATCAATTAGAAGATATTTTTTTGACTATTAAGTAAAATATACGATTTTCATCGCAAGGTGCTTTATGAAGCACAGATTTAAAGTGGTGCGTTTTTTGAACTTTTGGTAAAAAATGCGCCATAAAAAAACCGCCCATTGAGGACGGTATTAATCAAAAAGACCATCAAGCAAAACTGGGTTGTAAAAAGTTTAAAATCGCTTGATTGATCTGCTCTGTTTCTGTCACGGTGCAGGCATGTCCGCCATGATTAAAAATACTGAGCTTACCATGCGCTAAAATTTGTTTTAAATCCTCACTTTTTTGATATGGCACTAAAAAATCATCGCGATTGGCAATAAAATGCAGGCGAGTTTTAGCCAATGCAGCACGATGCTCGGCATTGACTTGAAAAGCACTTAAAGCCCGAATTCGTGCCAAAACATTGGCAGGCGGTGGAAAATCTTGTAACTGCTTTTGTTCTTGTTTGGCAATCGTTTGATGATGCGCAGAAATCCATGCCGGTGGATATAAAAACAAAGCTTGTGCTTCGACATAAGCTGTAGTCCCTGCATATTGTAAGAGTCGGGTTCTGGCTTGAAAACACTTGAGCGTATGTGGATCAGGGCGATCCCATGCATTAATTGCCGTTAAGCTTAAAACATCAATATTTAAACTTTGTGCTAAGCGTGCTAGTTCAATGCCTATTAAAGCGCCCAAAGCATGTCCAATAAAATGCAAACGCTGAATTTTTTCTTGTTGGATTAAATCCAATAACTCTTGTGCCATATCAGTCATGCTATAGCCATCTTTTAACACAGCGCTATTTGCATGACAGCCGGCTTGGTCATAGACCAACACATGAAAATATTGCTGTAGCGCAGCAATTTGCGGCTGCCAAAATGTGCCATGCCCGCCTAGCCCTGCGGACAATAAAATATATTCTGCCTGTGTGCGGTGGCAAGGATAAAGTCGTGTGTTCATATCTGTCCTGATTGTGATGCTAAGCAAGCTATTTGCAAGATATATGCCGCAGAATCGCATCTGCTTAGGCTTTCAAGATAAAAGAGTATGAATTTTTTAAGTTTTATTGGTAAAAACAGATAGGAAACATAAATAATAATTGTTATCATTTCGCAAATTTTATTCAGTGTCAGATTAAAGCCCCATGAACAATCCAGCCCAATTGGATTCATTTGACCCAATGAGTAGTCCACGCGTGAATGTCAAAAAGAAAACCAAGCCCGCAACTCCTTTAAGTTATCGCCTCATGATCCTCTATCGCTTTGTTTTAGCTTTAGTGGGGGGATATATTCTGGCTGCCTTAAGTGCAATGTGCATTGCCGATTTATTTTCTGCTACGCCTGCCAACGCTGCCATGAGTGCCACCTTAATTGCATTTTGTGTGTATTGCGGTGCATTTATTTGGGTGTTTATGGTGCAAAAAACCGTAAAAGCCAGTCTTGGCATTATTGTACCCAGCATGTTGCTGTGGATTTTAATTCAGTTTTTAGGGAACTAAAATGCGTGTAGATGGAAAAGCAGAAGGCCCACGCCAGTCAATGTCTTGGTTGCATACATGGGCCAGCCTTATTTTAGGTTGGCTGCTGTATGCGATTTTTGTGACCGGCACACTCAGTTTCTTCCAAAATGAAATTAGTGTGTGGATGAAGCCTGAGCTGCATCAGTCAGTACCAAGTCAATCGCAAATTCAGCAAACTCAAGTTGCCTTAAATTATTTACAAAAAAACCATCCTCAGGCAGGCAGTTGGTCGATTCAATTGCCGACATCACGGCAAAATACTACGGTTTTAAGTATTCGTGGTGCGAATGAAGACCCGCGCGCGCGTCGTGGTGGTCAACGCATTACTTTAGATAGTGCAACGGGTGAAGTTTTAGAAGCACGCGAAACCCGTGGTGGTGGCTTCTTATATCGTTTCCATTTTGAGCTGTACGGTTTAGATCGAATTTGGGCACGTTGGATTGTCGGCATCGCCACCATGCTGATGTTTGTGGCCATCATTAGTGGTATTATTACCCATAAAAAAATCTTTACAGATTTCTTTACCTTCCGCCCAGGTAAAGGTCAACGCTCTTGGTTAGATGCGCATAATGCCACTGCGGTATTTGCCCTACCGTTTCATTTAATGATTACCTTTAGTGGTTTGTTACTGCTGTTATTTACCCTCATGCCATGGGGTGTAGAACGAATTTATGAAAACCGCGGCGCATTTTTACAAGAACAACGTAAAGCATTAATTGAAACACCTGAACAAGCGCGTCCTGAAGGTCAACAAGCACGCGGTGAAAATCGCGGTGAACGTGCTGAAGGTCAACAAGCGCGTGGCGAAGGTCGCGGTGAACGTCGTCCTAAGGCCGAACCCAAACCTGCACCACTTACTGATCTTGCCCCAATCATTGCTGATGCACAGCAACAATGGCCAAACAATCGTGTCGGCACAATTACCATCGTGGCACCTAATACCACGAAAGCCGAAATTGAACTACGTGCTTTACATGGTGAAAGTGTTGCCCATCGTAATATTTACCAAACTTTAAGCTATAACGGGGTTACTGGCCTTGAAAATCCAGATGATGGTTCTAAGCTAAAAAATCCAACCATTCCTGCAGCAATTTATAACGTCACCACCACTTTGCATGAAGCACGCGGTGTAGATTTATCGTTACGTTGGATTCTGTTCTTATCCGGTATTTTAGGCACTATGATGGTCGCTACTGGCTTGTTATTGTGGTGTGTAAAACGTGCCCCGCAACAAGAAAAACAAGGTTATAAATCTTTTGGCTACCGTACAGTAGAAGTATTAAACGTCACTGCGATTATTGGTTTACCGATTGCCTGTGCAGTGTATTTTTATGCCAACCGTTTCATTGATGCTGAACTTGAAAAACGCAGTGCCTTAGAGATTCGAGCTTTCTTTATCGCTTGGGGCTTGGTGTTTGTCTATGCCTTAGTGCGTCAGCATCGTCAAGCATGGCTAGAAATGCTGACCCTTGCCACTGCTCTATTTGCATTATTACCCGTACTCAACGTTATCACTGGTGGTGCGCCACTCTGGAGCAGTATTGCCAATGGTCAATGGGTGATTGCATCGTTTGATTTAGCCATGTGGGTGTTGGCAGTCGTATTTGGATTTAGCTTCATCAAAGTTAAAAATCACCAAAGTCTAGCGGCAAAAAAAGCCAAAGCGGGCAAAGCACCACAGGAGAATAACGAATGAGTTGGTTTATTTTCATTTGGGCGCTATGTAACTTAGGTTTTATTGGCTTAGCCACTTCGATGTCCAAGCATCAAAAACAGATTTTTGGCAAAGAATTGAATGCCAAGCAAACCAAACTTGCGACCATCATGGGTTGGTTATTACTGATTGCGGGCTTAGTGGCTTGTATCATTCATGGCGATAGTATCAGTAATATGATCAGCTATTGGATTGGGGTACTGAGTTTTTCTGCGCTGATGGTCGGCCTAACGCTGAGCTATTTTGCCAATAAAGTAAAATTACTGGCTATTGTTTCGATTATCTTAAGTGGCTTAGCCTTGCTCATCCATTTGCTTTAATTGCTTAAGTCTAACAAAGCTCGCCTAGTGCGGGCTTTTTTGTTGTCTAGATTTTAATTTGCAGCGCATTGGTAAAAATTTATCTCACGATGATTGCTTTTTTTATAAAGCAGCTTAGGCTTAGTAGGTTTTCTATTGAGATCTTCCCATGACTACTCCAATTTCTGTGCCTAAAGCGCTATTAAACCGTGCCACTGCTGGTAACTTAGAAGCGCAATTTGATTTAGCTCAACTATATATGAGCAGCGAACACGATGAAGATATTGAACGTGCTGAAGAATGGGCGCTAAAAGCTGCCTCTTTAGGTCATGTTGAATCGATGTATTGGCTAGGCGAAGGTTATACCGTGTATGCCAAAGAAGTCGCAGAAGAAGATCCTGAAGAAGCGAAAACTTATTTTGAACATGCCCATAATTGGCTCAAACAAGCTGCAGAACGCAAGCACGCTGCTGCGATTTTAGAATTGGCAGGTTTTTACCGCCGTGGCGATGTGGTTGAAAAAGATGTAGTTAAATCTGTGGAATTGGTTGAACAAGCTGCAAACTTAGGCGAATTACAAGCGATGCGTGATTTAGCCTTTATTTATGCCAATGCTTTAGGTGTAGATGCCGATGAAGAAAAAGCCGACTTTTGGACCCAAAAAGCCGATGCTTTAGAAGCCAAAGATGCATAAAAATAAAGCCCTCAATTGAGGGCTTTTTGTTGCTCATGCACTTTACTCATCAAATATTGATAGATATGTTGCGCTTTCAGTTCATTCAAAATTTGACTCGCAGCTGTATTAGTTCGATTCAATGAAGGTTCAACTTCATAAGTATGTAGCTTAATACGCTTGCGTTTTGTTTTTTGAGCAAAGTCTTGAATTGCATCATATGTTTCACCCCGTGTACGACACGCACAAATAATGTAATCACAGCTATCTAATTCACTTATGCGCTCGAATAATTTGGTATCGGGATCACCCTTGGTATCCACAGCAACTTTGATATCACCTATTGCTACAATCAAACGCATATCTGCATTTTCCATCTTTAAACATTTGACCAAAGTATCAGGCTGTGCAAAAGCATCCTTGACCAACATCTCAATCAATAAAGTTAAAGTTTGTGTCTTTCCTGTATTCTCAGCACCAGCCAAGCTAATAATTAGTTTTTTCATTATATAAAATAGTTAAGTTACCCTACGCATAGAATAACTTAAACCTAAGTAATTAAAAACTAGATCTTATTTCTCCAAGCATTTTGTACTTGGCTTGCCACTTTTGGATAATCCAAAACAAAACGTATATGGCTTTCTACACCCGTTTTTAAAGTCGCATCATCCACCAAAAAGTAAGGGCTATGGTTTGGCGCGGCTTTTTTCATATCTTGATGGGCAGGCGTTGCCCCTAAAAACACAAATAAAGATGGCATCAGCTTGCCATAATAAGCAAAGTCCTCACTGGCACTGGCATTATTGGCTAAAATTTTCACATTGCCATTGGCTGCTTGTTTTAAAGTGGCTGTCATGGCTTCTGTTAAAGTTGCGTCATTCATGGTCACAGGTGCATAGGCGGCAATCTCAACCTGAGCCTTTACCTCATGTGCAGCCGCAGTATGTTCCACCACTTGTGGGATCGTTTTTAAAATATTCTCGCGAATACTTTCATTATTGGAGCGAATCGTACCCAGCATCGACACTTGCTCAGGAATAATATTGCCTGCGGTACCCGCTTGAATCTGTCCAATACTCACCACGCCCATGCCTTGGGTTAAATCTGTGCGACGACTAATAATACTCTGCAAATTGTTAATCATCTGCGCAGATGCAACAATTGGGTCACGCCCTGCCCATGGCATCGAACCATGTACTTGTTGTCCATTGACGCTAATTCTTAAATTATCAGCACTATTTAAAATCGCCCCCGACTTATAATGTAAATGTCCGCTTGGAATACCCGCAATCACATGCAAGCCAAAAATCACCTCTGGCTTCACTTGCTTAAATGCACCATCAGCAATCATTTTACGTGAACCAATTTGATCACCTTGACTAAAGTTATCAATATCAGCCCCGCCTTCTTCTGCAGGTTGGAACACAAACACCACTGTGCCTGCGATATTGGCTTTATTTTCCGCCAATACTTTGGCTGCACCTAACAACATTGCAGTATGTGCATCATGCCCACAGGCATGCATAACATGGCTTTCTTTGCCTTGATATATCGCTTTAACTTGACTTGCAAAACTTAAATTGGTTTTTTCTTGCATAGGCAATGCGTCCATATCGGCACGCAATGCCATCACAGGGCCGGGTTTAGCGCCTTTTAAGATACCAATCACCCCTGTTTTAGCAAAACCAGTCTTGACCTCAATACCATAAGATTTAAGTTCTTTTTGTACTAATTTTGAGGTTTCAAATTCCATATTGCCCAGTTCAGGGTGTTGATGAATATGCTGACGTAGCTGAATAGTTTTGCCTTCTACCGATTGTGCGGCATCTTTCACCCAATCCGCCAAAGCCAATGGGCTACTGGCAAATGTAAGTCCCATCACAGCATACTGGACAATTTTTCGCATTATGATCTTGTTCCTGTTGTTTTCGATCACTTAGCATAAGCGAAGTGAAGATCGGCCTGCGCCACTATTTAAGTATAGATTTAATACCTTAAAGATATAAAACAAAGCCCATTTAGTGCTTAAATATTCAACCAAAACTGAGGCACATAGCTTTCCCCTTGGCAGTTTTCCAAGTACAATACTTCGCTAGTCGAGGGATGCTGCGACTTATTTTACAGGCACTAAATGTAAGATTTGCCAGGCTCGACGATCGGTTAAACTTTTCTGGCTTAACCAACAACGGCATCCGCGAACTGAATGATCAATTTTTCTATGAATATTAAGGAGATCGTGATGAACGCGGTTAATGCTTCATTTACAGATTATAAAGTAGCGGATATCACTTTAGCGGACTACGGCCGCAAAGAAATCAAACTTGCAGAAGCTGAAATGCCAGCCCTTATGGGTTTACGTAAGCGTTATGCTGCGGCGAAGCCACTTGCAGGTGCAAAAATTTTGGGTTGTATTCACATGACAATCCAAACTGCGGTTTTAATTGAAACTTTGGTAGAACTCGGCGCAGAAGTTCGTTGGACATCTTGTAACATCTTCTCAACGCAAGATCATGCTGCTGCTGCAATTGCTGCTGCGGGTATTCCTGTTTTTGCTTGGAAAGGCGAAACTGAAGAAGAATACATGTGGTGCCTTGAGCAACAAATCAATGTAAACGGCACACCTTGGGATGCCAACATGATTCTTGATGATGGTGGTGATTTAACTCTCCTTGTTCATGAAAAATACCCGGAAGTGATTGCGAAAATCCACGGTGTAACTGAAGAAACAACCACTGGTGTGCAACGTCTGTATGAAATGTTACGTGACGGTACTTTAAAAGTGCCTGCAATCAACGTCAACGATTCTGTGACTAAATCTAAAAACGACAACAAATACGGTTGCCGCCACTCTCTAAACGATGCCATCAAACGCGGTACAGATATGTTGTTATCTGGCCGTCGTGCGCTTGTGATCGGTTACGGTGACGTAGGTAAAGGTTCTGCACAATCACTTCGTCAAGAAGGCATGATTGTACGTGTGACTGAAGTTGATCCAATCTGTGCAATGCAAGCATGTATGGATGGTTACGAAGTTGTATCTCCATACAAAAATGGCGTACAAACAGGTAAAAAAGAAGACGTCAATCTTGATCTTTTGCAAAACACTGACCTTATCGTAACCACAACAGGTAACTACCACGTTTGTGATGCTGCAATGCTTGATTCATTAAAAGCAGGTGCGGTTGTGTGTAACATCGGTCACTTTGATACTGAAATCGACACCAACTACTTACGTGGTTACAAGTGGGTTGAAGTAAAACCTCAAGTTCACCAAGTCTATCGTTCAGAAAACGAAAATGATTATTTAATCCTTTTATCTGAAGGTCGTTTAGTGAATCTTGGTAATGCAACTGGTCACCCATCACGTATTATGGATGGTTCGTTTGCTAACCAAGTACTCGGTCAAATGCACTTATTTGCTGAAAAATTTGCTGATCTTCCTGAAGAAGAAAAAGCGGCTAAAATCCGTGTAGAGCTTATTCCTAAGAAATTAGACGAAGAAGTTGCTGCGGCAATGGTTGCAGGTTTTGGCGGTGTGTTAACTCAATTGACTCAAGAACAAGCAGACTACTTAGGTGTAGCTGTTGAAGGTCCGTTTAAGTCTGACGCTTATAAATACTAAGTTTTTTTCACCTCTCCTAACCTCTCCTGTTAGGAGAGGGACTTCCTTACTTCTCTTAATGGAGTAGTGACCCCTCTTCTCCCTCTGGGAGAAGGCCGGGATGAGGGCAAACATAAAAAGTATTTATAAAAATAGGATTTAAAATATGTCTAAACAGATTCCAATTTCTTTCGAGTTTTTCCCCACCAAAACTGATGCAGGTGCGGAAAAATTAAAAGTTGTGCATCAAGAACTACAACTGCTCAATCCAGAGTTTTTTTCTGTGACTTACGGTGCAGGTGGTTCTACCCGTGAACGTACTTTGTCTACCTTAGCGGATTTTAACGGTAAAGGCACACCTGTTGCCCCGCATCTGTCTTGTATTGGTGATAGCAAAGCACGTATTGCCGAATTACTTGATTTGTACAAGTCACAAGGCATTGACCGTATTGTGGCACTGCGTGGTGACTTACCCTCAGGTCAAGTCGGTTTAGGTGAACTGCCTTATGCTACGGATTTAGTGCGTTTTATCCGTGAACATTCAGGTGATCATTTCCATATTGAAGTGGCGGCTTATCCTGAAATGCACCCACAAGCAGACAGCTTTGATTTAGATATCCAACGTTTCTGCGATAAAGCCAATGCCGGCGCTAATGCTGCATTAACACAATTCTTCTTTAATCCAGATGCGTATTTCTATTTTGTAGAACGTATTCAAAAAGAAGGTGTCAATATTCCTGTTGCGCCCGGCATTATGCCAATCACCAACGCCAGCAATTTAATTCGTTTTGCTGATGGTACAGGTGCTGAGATTCCACGTTGGATTCGTAAGCAATTGGCCACTTATGGTGATGACACAGCTTCGATTAAAGCCTTTGGTCATGAAGTGATTGTGAAACTATGTGAACGCCTGATTGCTGGCGGCGCACCAAGTTTGCATTTTTACACCATGAACACCACCGACCCAACGCGTCAGTTAGTTAAAGACTTAGGTCTCGCGTAATTTTATTGTTTTTAAAGTGAGTATTTTATGCCACGTTTTTATATGGAAGCGACGTTAACGGTTGATACGTCTGCCGATTTAACCGAGACCGTGTTTCATCATTGGTGTAAAGTACTCCGCGCTCAAGTGGGCGAAACAGCCACTTTGTTTAATGGACAAGGCGGTGAATACCAAGTCGAGCTGATTGAAGTCAATAAAAAAACCGCTGTTGTACAGGTAATGAGCTTTGATCCCGACAATCGTACCCCTGCGTTTACTGCCCTCTTAGGTCAAGTGATGAGTAAAGGCGATCGTATGGATTATGCTATTCAAAAAGCGGTGGAACTGGGTGTAAGCAAAATTCAGCTTTTAACCTCGGAACGCTGTGAAATGCGCTTAAAATATGATCGCGACCAAAAAAAGCTTGATCATTGGCAAGGGGTCGCGATTGCAGCATGTGAACAATGTGGCTTAAATCTTGTCCCTCAAATTCTAGCGCCAATGCCTTTAGAAAAATGGTTGGACAGCGCATTACCAGCCACCAAATTGGTGCTTGCACCCAATAAAGACCAATCAAATGTGCTGAACAAAGCCACTCCTGATTTAGCCTTACTGATTGGACCTGAAGGCGGTTTAAGCGAGGCAGAAATTGCGGTGGCCAATCAGAAGGGCTTTATCAATTGGTGTATTGGTCGTCGTGTTTTGCGTACCGAAACAGCGCCTGTGGTGGCACTCTCAATTCTTAATTATCATTTTGTCGCTTAAACACAGCAACAAGAAATTAGCAGCCTCAGGGCTGCTTTTTTTATTGGGCGTTTTGCAGCTCTTATTGCATATGATGAGATTCGCTTAAGACTTATTTTGACTTAAAGGGCTGACTTCGACTTGATCATTTCAGCAGTTTTCTCAACAACTGAATCCTGATTCAGTCAAATTCCAGCGCTGATCTCATTGCACTGAATGTTAGACTTTGCGCTAAAGTAATCAATCGCTGTGTTGGCATAGACTTGATAAATCTTAAACCACAAAGGTACTTTAGTCTAAGATCTCTACGCTTAGGCACTAAAACTGTTTATACTCCGTGCAATTCTGCATAAAGCAAGCTTATAATCTAGAAAAAAAATTTATAAAAATAATAACTTAGATTTATACAATTCTTTTAATACCATTTAACTATTAATTCATAGATCTACAATCTAAGTTTGTCTATAAAAGCAGCAAGCGTGTCTATTAGAACACTGTCACTAATGTTATATTCGATCAAATTTGGTCAAACACCACCAGTACGCTGGTCGGCAACTTTAAGGTAAAACGAGATTCAAATGGACGATCAATCATTAAAACAGCAAGCACTTTATTATCATGAATTCCCAACACCAGGGAAAATTAGCGTCACCCCAAGTAAGCAACTGATCAACCAACACGATTTAGCTTTAGCTTATTCTCCAGGTGTGGCTGCACCATGTTTAGAGATTGAACGTGATCCATCAACAGCCGCTTTGTATACTGCACGCGGTAATTTGGTGGCTGTGGTCAGTAATGGTACTGCGGTACTGGGTCTGGGCAATATTGGTCCACTGGCGTCAAAACCAGTCATGGAAGGTAAAGGCGTTTTATTTAAAAAGTTTGCTGGTGTTGACGTATTTGACATCGAAATTGCTGAAAATGATCCAGACAAAATTGTGGATATTGTGGCTGCACTAGAGCCAACTTTTGGTGGCATTAACTTAGAAGACATTAAAGCACCAGAATGTTTCTATATTGAACAAAAACTGCGTGAACGCATGAACATTCCAGTGTTTCATGATGACCAACACGGTACCTCAATTATTGTCGGTTCGGCATTACTCAATGCATTGCAATTAAACGGCAAAAAAATTGACGAAATCAAAATTGTTGCCTCAGGTGCTGGTGCTGCTGCCTTATCTTGTTTAGATTTGCTCTGTGCATTAGGTGCTAAAAAAGAAAATATTATTGTGGCGGACTCACGCGGTCTACTCACTACGCAGCGTACCGGCTTAGACGAATCAAAAAAACGCTATGTTCAAGACATTCAAGGCACGCAACTTGCTGATGTTATGACAGGTGCAGATATGTTCTTAGGCTTATCTGCTGCCGGCATTTTAAGTCAAGATATGGTCAAGCAAATGGCCAAAGATCCAATTATCTTTGCGCTTGCGAACCCAGATCCAGAAATCCTGCCTGAACATGCCCATGCTGCACGTGATGATGTGATTATGGCAACTGGTCGTTCGGATTATCCAAACCAAGTCAACAATGCCCTGTGCTTCCCCTATATCTTCCGTGGTGCGCTAGATGTCGGCGCTACCACCATTAATGAAGATATGAAGATTGCCTGTGTACATGCGATTGCACGTATGGCACATGTGGAAGCAGATGCCGCCTCTTATGGTGAAAAATCTGCCTCATTTGGTCGTGATTACTTAATTCCACGCCCACTTGATCAACGCTTAATTTTGGAAATCGCGCCAGCTGTTGCCAAAGCGGCCATGGATTCAGGTGTAGCCACTCGTCCAATTCAAGATTTCTCGGTCTATCGTCAACGTTTATCTGAGTTTGTGTATAACTCAGCATTTATGATGAAACCAATTTTTGCCCAAGCCAAAACTGATCCTAAACGTATTGCTTATGCTGAAGGTGAAGACCTACGCGTATTGCGTGCCGTACAAATTGCAGTCGATGAAGACTTAGCCAAACCAATCTTGGTCGGTCGTACTGCAGTCATTGAAGCCAACATTAAAAAATTAGGCTTACGTTTAGAAAATGGCGTCAATATTCACATTGTTGATCAAGAGAAAAATGCAGATTACGAGAAATTTGCGGATGACTATTACAGCATCATGCAGCGTAAAGGCGTTACACCCGAATATGCGCAGCGTGAAGCACGTCGTCGTTCAACCTTAATTGCCTCAATGTTGGTACGTCACGGTTTAGCTGACGGTATGTTATGTGGTACCTATTCAAGCTATGACATTCATTTAGACTTCGTGAAAAACATTATCGGTCTAAAACAAGGTCACAATACCTTCTTTACTTTAAATGCGTTGATGCTTGAAGATCGTAACTTGTTTATTGCTGATACTTACATTAACCGTAACCCAAGTGCTGAACAGCTGGCAGAAATGACTATTTTAGCCGCGGAAGAAGTGCGTCGTTTTGGTATGACACCACGTGTGGCTTTGGTTTCACATTCAAGCTTTGGTTCAGATCAAAATGATGCCAGCGCACAAAAAATGCGTAAAGTGTTTGATATCTTAAGTGAAATTGCGCCTGAACTTGAAGTGGAAGGTGAAATGCATGCCGATGCTGCTTTGGATGAGAATATTCGTCAGTTTGCTTTCCCGAACTCACGTTTTAAAGGTTCGGCCAACTTATTGATTATGCCAAATCTAGATGCAGCCAATATTTCGTTTAACTTACTCAAAGCCACTTCGGGTAATAACGTCACCATTGGTCCAATTTTATTGGGTGCGGCAAAACCTGTACATATTTTAACACCAACTGCCACGACGCGTCGTGTAGTGAATATGACTGCATTAACCGTGGCTGAAATTCAGCAAGCCGAGCAAGACGCGCTCTAAGCAAAATCTTGCAAAAGCGTATTTCTTGACTTGAGAAAACCTCTATTCTGTTGCATGATTGCCTCAAGAATAGAGGTTTTTTCATGCAAGTTTATTTAGTAGGCGGCGCAGTACGAGATCACTTACTCGGACACCCCTATCACGAAAAAGATTATGTGGTTGTTGGTGCGACACCACAACAAATGCTTGCGGATGGTTTTCAGCCCGTAGGCAAAGACTTTCCGGTTTTTTTACATCCAGAGACAAAAGAAGAATATGCACTAGCACGTACCGAACGTAAAGCAGGTCACGGCTATCATGGCTTTGAATTTTACACGGACCCTAGCGTTAGTTTAGAACAGGATTTAATCCGTCGTGATTTAACCATTAATGCCATGGCCATGGATGATCAAGGTCAGCTGTATGATCCTTACCAAGGCCAGCAAGATCTAGAACTTAGGCTATTAAGACATGTCTCGGATGCGTTTGTCGAAGATCCACTCCGGGTGTTACGTATTGCACGTTTTGCTGCGCGTTATCATGGCTTAGGCTTTAAGGTTGCCCCTGAAACGCTTACTCTCATGCACACTTTAGCAGCCTCTGGTGAGCTTGAAGCCCTGACACCTGAACGGGTTTGGAAAGAAACTTCGCGTGCCTTAATGGAACCACATGCCGATGTATATTTTGAAGTCCTGCGTGAATGCGGTGCTTTAAAAGTGCTGTTCCCTGAAATTGATGCCCTATTTGGCATTCCACAGCGCCCTGAATATCACCCAGAAATTGACTGTGGTATTCACACCATGATGTCATTACAGCAAGCCTGTAAAGCCGGTTACGATTTAGATGTCCGTTTTGCAGTATTGGTACATGATTTAGGTAAAGCACTCACTCCGAAGGATGAGTTACCACGACATATCATGCATGAAGAACGCGGTATTCAACCGGTTACCGAAGTCTGTGAACGTTTAAAAGTCCCGACCAATACTAAGCAATTGGCTTTGGCAGTCTGTAAAGAACATCTTAAATGCCATCAAGCTTTAAATTTAAAGCCAGGCACCTTATGGCGTTTATTACAGCGTTTAGATGTGCTACGTCGTCCTGAACGGGTCGAAGCTTTTGTACAAGCCTGTGAATGTGATTCGCGTGGTCGCTTAGGCTTAGAAGATCGGGCTTATCCGCAAGCGCAGTATTTATTAGATGCCATGCAGGTGGTGCGCAGTATTAAAGCACAAGATTTACCTGCTGATATTAAAGGCCCTGATATTGGAGAAATGCTGATTCAGCGTCGGATTGAAGCGCTAGATGGACTTAAAGCCCAGCAAACTATTCAGTCATAAAAAAAGCACCCTCGGGTGCTTTTTTTGTTTTAGGCGCGATCCGCAGGAAAACTTATCACCTGCTCTAAACGCATTTTTTGCGTGGCAATCATCAGTAAACGATCAATGCCTAAGGCAATGCCTGAACATTCTGGCATATGCGGTAAAGCTGCCAATAAATATTCATCAATCGGCATGATAGGTAAACCGAGTTTGTTACGCTCAAGATTATCCGCCTCAAAACGGCTACGCAGAACTTCGGCATCAATCAGTTCATCATAAGCATTGGCGAGTTCTAAACCTTCAATATAAAGCTCAAAACGCGCTGCCACTAACTCACCGTCTTCATCAATACGCGTTTTGGCCAATGATGCTAATTCTGGTGGAAAATCGGTTAAAAAGACTGGGGTATCAAAACCTAAACTTGGCTCGACCATATGCGAGAATAAAAGGTCGATATAACCTAAACGATCATCGCCTAAATCTAAATTTGAACCCACACGGCGCGCAGCATCTTTAAGCTCTTGTAAGGTGGCCTGCAACGGATTGAGATCTAAACGATCCATAAAGGCATGTTTATAGCTTAAAATGGTCGGACGTACTTCTCCAAAGCGTTGTTTTAACACTACATTGAGTAAATCAGTCACTTCTAGCATTAAATCTTTGAGACTAAAACCGGGACGATACCATTCCAGCATGGTAAATTCGCTGTTGTGTTTCCGACCATGCTCATCATCACGGAAGACTTTACAGATTTGGTAAATTGGCCCGCTGCCACTGGCCAATAAACGCTTCATGGCAAATTCAGGCGAAGTTTGTAAATAATGAGTGCGTGCTTTACCTTGTAGATGACGCTTAGCTTGCACCGAAGCTAAATACACATCAGTCACACCCGCCTGTGATAAAACAGGCGTTTCAACTTCTAATACATCACGTTCAGCAAAAAACTGGCGTAACTGAGCATACATATTGGAACGCGCACGTAAGGCATTTAAATCGCAAGTGGGTTGATAATCAATACTCATGCTTGTGGTCCTGCATGGGCTGCCCATTCACGGCGCAGCGGATAGGTTTTACGTAAATAATCAAAGGCTTTTTGTTCAACTTTGCCGTCTTTGACACAAGCACGTAAATTGGCATCATCACGCGCAATATCATAGATTTGGCGCAAATGCTGTGCTAAAACAGCTGTTAAATCTTGATCTTTAAAGTATTGGTCACACACTGGCAATTGGCTTTCAAAGCGTTTATTTGAACTAAAGCCAAAGGTTTGACAAAAGGCATCGTAAATCATTTTTGTACCACGCGCTTTGCCTTCTAAGCTATAGCCTGCAATATGTGGCGTAACAAGTGTGATTAAATCTAGGACTTCAGCCGTAATTTCAGGTTCGTGCTCAAACACATCTAGTACGACCTTACGCCCTGTTTTTTGAATATCTGCAATTAAATCAGCTTCTGCAACCACAGGCCCACGTGCTGAGTTCACTAAAATCGTATCTGCTGGCATCTTGGCCAAGGCTTTAGCATCAATTAAATGATAAGTTGGATGCATGCCTGTTTTGGTTAAAGGCACATGAATCGAAATGGCATTGGCACGTTTTAATAGGCTATCAAAATCAACTTGTTCTACCCCATCTAATTGTACAAATGGGTCATAGCCAAGCACTTGCCAACCCAAAAGTTTTGCCATTTTCACCAAACGCGAGCCAACATTACCTAAGCCAATAATGCCTAAAGTAAAGTTGTGCTTGGCATGTAAGAGTTGTGGTTGCACATGGAGGAGCGCCGTAATGACATATTCGGCAACGGCCTGGGCATTACAACCTGCGGCATTTGACCATGCAATATGATGAGCGTCTAAAGTTTGAAGATCTAAATGGTCAGTACCAATGGTGGCACTGCCCACAAATTTAACTTGGCTGTCTTTGAGTAACTTCGCATTGACTTGAGTCACTGAACGTACCAAGAGTGCATCGACATCTTGTACGTCTTGAGCTGTTAAAGTCCGTCCAGCTTTATGGCTGATCTCGCCAAATTCAGCAAAGAAATAATCAGTAAAGGCCAAATTCTCATCGGCAATAATTTTCATGCATGTCATCCAAAGCATATTTACGTCTATGATAACGCTTTGTCACAACCTCTGACTATTTGATTTCTCCGCGCCTATATTTAGCATGTACAGAAGCGTAATTTTTTAAAATATGTTCAAAACTCGGCAATTAAGGAAATAATGACTTTAACCTACGTTTTTCTTTTTTCTCTTTATATAAGTCTGGGTCAGTCACAATCAGTTTTTCTCGCAATTTTTTATAGTCTTCCCAATCAAATGGACAAATTGCATTTGCAGGTAATTTTTCCTTATCTAAAGTTTTATGATAAGAATCATTCCCGCAAATAAACTCATAGGCGGCTTGTGCACCCAAGGCAAACAGTGCCGCCTTTTTGGGATTCGACATGTTAAAATCTAAAGAACTAAATGTCTCACTCTCAGGCTGCTTAAATTTAGCCAAAATTTTCTTCAAAAAAGTGCCTTTTTTATCTTGCTCTTTTGCTTTATAAGGAGTGGATGTATCAATATAAGCAATTAATTTACTATAGTCTTCATTATGAAATAAAAAGCTGTAATCACTATTATTGGTCACTGTATCGAGCAATGCTGCTCCAAAATCCTTTATATCTTTAATCTTCAATGCGTGTTTTCTATCAATGCCTAATTTCACCCCAAAGGTCGGACATAGCGGAATCACATCATTGGCGTGAAAAACATCGATTGGGAAATTAGAAATAACTCCACCATCTACAAGATAAGCTGTTTCGGGTACTGCCCCCTGATAGCCAGTTAATATACGCCAATGGTCTCTTCTATCTTGAGGTAAATCTTTTATTCGTACCGGTTCAAAAAGTAATGGAATTGACATTGATGCGCGTACGTACTTTTTAGGATGGGTTTTTAACGGCTCATCCCAATATAAATACGCCATTTCTGGAAATATAATTTTGCTTTCTGTGGTGATATCCGCTGCAACAATCGCTAAATGATTGACTTTAAAATTCTGATGAAATCTGTCTGCATCTGCCTGTGTACGATGTGCATGCTTTCGAATACTTAAATTTTCATTCTTGAGTTTTTGAAATAGATCCGCTGTTGTATGTATTTGGCATTCTTTTATTGCTAAGGTGGTCTCAAGCCATTTTTCAAAAGCTTTCCCAGCGTTAATGCCCAATGTACTGCCACCAAATTTACCTCGTAGTCCTAACCAAAGCATTTTGGGAAGCATTGCAGTCCATACATTATCTTTTATATCATCTAATAAATTTTGAGCCGTTTTTCCGCTATCGATAAAGCTGTTAAAATCCATTTCAGAAAAAATTTCAATCAATTTCTCGCTTTTTGGCTCAGATGATGTACCTAAGGCTGCGAGTATCGTCGCATTAATTGCGCCTGCCGAAGTACCTGCTAAGTTTAGAAAACGAATACCTGCTTTTTCAAGCGTGTAGGTATAGCCAATTAATGCAATCCCCCAAACTGTACCGCCCTCTAAAACCAAGTCAATGTATTGATTGCCTTGGTGATCTACAATATCGGAGATGGGTTGTTGTTGAATCTGATGTCGAATCTTCTGTATATATCCGAGTTTTTCATTCTTGCCATGAATATCTTCATTCTTTTTAATTAAATCAAGAAGTATGTTCATTTCTCAGCCCTCTTTTTTATTATTTTAGTTTTATTTAATTTAGTGCACTCAAAATTAAATTTTTTCTTACATTAAAATAAGAGCAATAAAAAACCCCTGATCAATGATCAGGGGTTTTTTGAATTTGGCGGAAGCGGTGAGATTCGAACTCACGGAGGGGTATAAGCCCTCGTCGGTTTTCAAGTTATTGGGACTTACATTTTACTGGGCTTTATTAACATTTAGTAAGCCATACATTCCTTTACAAAACAATGCCTTGAAGCTATATTTTGTTTTATGTAGCTTGTTTATGCTTTCCCTGTATCGCTTACAAATTGCTTACGAGTTACAGTGCAAAAAAGGCAAGCGACTACGCCAATAGTCCTTGCCTGTGGTTATATCCCTACTAGGAAACAACAAATGAATCATACTACATTTATCGCCAACTACAATGTCGGTGAGGAGTTCTATCATGCCTAAGTTGACTAAGAGCTTCATCGACAAATACCCTGCACCAATCAGCAAAGATAAATTTGAATGGGATACTGAATTAAAAGGTTTCGGTATTCGAGTTACCCCTAAAGGTCGTGTTAGCTTTATTGTGCAAAACCGTGTTAATGGTCGCTCGGAGCGTATTACTATCGGGCAGTATGGTGTCTTTGCCCCTGACCAAGCACGTGACATTGCCCGCGAGCATTTACGCACAATGCGCATGGGTACAAGCCCAACAGCACAGGCAAAAGCACATGCATTAATGTCTATTACATTGCGTGAAGTTTGCGACTCTTACATTAAAGACAGATCGCTTAAAGCAAGTTCACAAAGTGAAATTCGCAGACATGTGACCACAAGTTTTGAAGCATGGCAGGATACCCCTATTGCAGCAATTAACCGTGAGGATGTGAATAAACGCTACAACCAACTTAAAGAACATGGTTTACGTGGTAATGCCCCTGCACCTGCCCAAGCTAATCAAGCATTCAGCGTATTACGAGCATTAATTAATTACGCAATGGATGAATATAGAAAGGAAGATGGCACACCATTAATTCAGGAAAACCCTGTAAATATTCTTAAAAAGAAAATGGTGAAATTAAAACCTCGTACCAGTCGTATTCCTGATTCTAAGGTAAATGATGTTTGGAAATACCTGTGGTCAACAAGGGAAACTGCTTTTAACCGTGAAACTCTAGCAAGCATTGATTTAATTATTTTCCTAATGCTCACAGGTGCACGATTAGGCGAAGCTCGTTCTTTAACTTGGGATAGAGTTAATTTAGAGGAAGCATGGTGGCATATACCCGACCCTAAAAACCACAATCCTGTCTATTTACCCTTATCAACTCAAGCAATAGAGCTGCTCAAAGCTAGACCTAGAACAGAGAGTTCACCTTTTGTTTTTGCTTCATGGTCAAAGTCAGGACACATTATTGACCCTAGAGATTCATTGAAACGTATGAGTGAAGTTGCTGGAACACCAATTACAGCACATGACCTTAGACGGACGTTTACCACAATAGGAGTGGCGCATTGTGGTATTGATTTAAACAAGGTTGAATTGCTGACAAACCATGTGCCTAAAGGGGTTACAGCAATTCATTATTTAGAAACTACGCACTTGCAATATTTACGCCCCGAAGTTCAGCAAGTAGCTGATTGGATTGATAAAAGTAAATCATAAAAAATCATTTGTGCATTAACATAAAACATAATATAGTTGTTTTTAACTGCAAACACCTCGCTTAATATTCACGTAACATGGGTTACATTATTAAGCTTGTATCTATCATGTGATAGAGGCTTCAAGGTTAATTTAAACTTGAGCTATCTGTCCCTTTTTTATTGCATGTCAGATAGCTCATTACTAAAGGAACTTTTGACATGACTATTTCAGCAAACAATCATAAAGATTTACTGACGACTAAAGAAGCCGCTTCATTACTTGGCTTTAAAAAGAATACCCTTGAAATATGGCGTACTAAAGGTAAAGGACCACAATTTATTAAAGTGGGATCTGATACCCAGTCACGTGTCCGCTATTTACGTTCAACCTTAATGGCATGGCTTGAAGCACAAGCGCATTCGAGTACGTCTTCGTATTCAGTTCAAACCTCCGACAAATAATTAATTTTCTGTTCTAACTCTTAAACGTATTGTGCTTATTGAAACCTGTGTCTAACACCTCTCCCGACCTAAGCCTATCGTAAACATACAATCAAAAAAAGACTGCCGAAGCAGTCTTTTTGATAGGAATAAACTGGCATGAATAGCTTAAACCGTACCCACATTTTACCACAGCAAACTACACAAGGCAGCCAAGCCCAACAGCAACCCTCTTTCATTATTAATGATTCAAATCAATGGGCTAACATTCCCGAAAAATTAAAAGAGCGTGCTCAATGGGCTGTAAGCGGAGCAAGCAAAGCTCCCCTTTACGTTGTAGACGGTTATGCCGTTCCTGCTAAATCAAATGACCCTACCACGTGGATGAACTTTAGTGATGCTTGTACCTTTGCATGGAATAATCGCGAACTTATTACAACAAATGTTGATAAAGATGGTATTAAGACAACTCAACAGGGTTATTCCATTGGCTATATGCTGAGTGCTGAGGATCCGTTTACATGTATTGACCTTGACGTTAAGGATGCAACTAACTGTACAGATGCTTCCAAATGGACTACACCAGAACAATTCGATCGCTTTGATAGCATTATTGGGAATTTCAATAGCTATACTGAATATTCTCGAAGTGGTAAAGGCTTCCATATATGGGTTAAAGGAAATATTGGCGAAGGCCGACGTCGTGATGGTGTTGAAGTTTACAGTCAAGAACGTTTTATTGTTTGTACAGGTAATACTTTTAAAAGTGAACCTATCAATGAACGTTCTGAATTATTGAATAATATGGTGACGCAATTATCATCATTAGAGCCATCAAGTAACATTGAGCTAGTAGAAAAATATGAAGTCGAAGATGATAATGTAATTGTTGAAAAATTAATGCAACAATCCAATGCCGAAAAATTTAATAATTTATGTAGCGGAAAATGGCAAGAGTATGATTACCCAAGTCAAAGTGAAGCTGATTTGGCATTAATGTCTATGTTTTGTTTTTATAGTGAAAGTAACGAACAATGTAGACGTTTATTCCGCATGTCTGAACTGGGCAAACGTGAAAAAGCAACTAAAAACGATACATCTTTAAACTACATGTTAAAAAAGATTCGAGCTAGGCAAGAAAAAGAAAAGAAAGATACGGATGCTTTCATTCAACAATTCAATAATCCTAGATTACCATTTTTTCTGACCGATGAAGATTTAGAAAAGCTACCTCCTCCGTCTTGGTTAGTGGATGATATTATCCCTGAAACTGGTATTGGTGCTATTTATGGCGCATCTGGCTCATATAAGTCATTTTTAACAATCGACCTATTAGCCCATATAGGCAATGGGAAAGCTTGGTTCGGAAAAGATACAAAGAAGAAACCTGTAATCTATATTGCTTTAGAGGGTAATGCAGGCATACCTAAAAGGATTAAAGCTTGGAAAATTCTTAACCATACTAGCTCAAATATCAATCACCTTAATCGTGACATTAATATCAATTTTAGAGACAACTCTAATATTGATTATCTAATAGAAAAAATTAAAGATGCTGGGTTAGATGGAGGTGTCATTTGCATTGATACTCTTGCTCAGGCAGGGGGCGACATGGATGAGAACAGTAGTAAAGATATGGGCTATATGATTAAAACTTTCCAATATATTCAACAAGAGCTTGGTGGCGTTGTATTGATTGTTCACCACACTGGTAAAGCTAATGATAAAGGTATGCGAGGACACTCCAGTTTATATGCTTCTTTAGACTTTGCTTTAGAATGTATTGCAGATAAAAAAAAGCGTAAAGCAAGTTTTAAAATTGCCAAATCTAAAGATGGCGATGATTCTTTAGATTATAATTTTACATTAAATATAATTAATACTGGCAATGAGGATAATGGTAAAGCAATTACTTCATTAGCGGTTTCCCCTGTAGTCGAGATAACCACAATACAAAAGTCAGAGCTAGAAAAACAAGAATTAGCTGAGCTCGATAAATCCGATGATATTTTTATTTGGAACTGGATTTCTCGTGAGTGTAGTCAAGGTAATTACCCAAGTAGGAATTCATTAAAAAACCAGTTGAATGGAATGAAAAATACTGGATATGAAATTACTCAAATAAGGATTGCAGGGGCAGTAGAAAGATTATTGTCACAAAACAAAATCAAAGACCAAGACCTTAGTCCAAATGGAAATAAATATTTAAGAGCTATATCGAACCAAGCACCACTAGGGGGTTCACCAAATTATTAGGGTTCACTATGGGTTCGCTAAGGGTTCACCTGTAGGTTAATTTGGTGAACCCGACCTACCCCCCGATACCCTAGCGAACAGGGTTCGCTAGAGGGTATATACCTTTAGGTAGCGAACCCTACTGGTGACCCCACCCCCCCTATACAAAATTATTTTTTTTCCTATAGGGGTTCACTAATTACTTTTAACCATTTATTAGTTCAATAGATTACATACTCAAAGTAATAATTATTAAGACTGTGGTTAAAAATACGAATACTTACTGCTAATTAAATTATTAAACCCTTTACCCCAAATACAGGTTTAAACATAGCGAAATTAGCACGACTTTCAGGGGTAAATAGCCTCTTAAAGGACTCGGTTGGTACAAGGGTACTGGCTACCCTAAAAACTCGCTTAAAACGGCTATTTTTCGCACTAAAAAAATGCTTGTTTATACCCCCATATAATTTGTTATTTGCTGTAAATAATTTGTATCTATTTGATTTCGTCGCCATTTTAATTTGTTTTTCGTATGTTGTAAGCAATAAGTAATTATGCAACCAGTATGCGAGTTCAAAATGTCTATATATCCTCTAATTACACCATCACTACATCCCGACAATATCAAGCACCTTCAAGGCTATGATGAAGAAACTGCTTCTTATGTTCACATTGCTGCACAAGCATTGAGTGAAGCCTACGAAGGTATCAATGATATTCATAAAGCACGTGAAGCAAGTAAGCGAAATCCTGTTTGGAATGAAGCAGCTCAATTAATCCAAACTGATGATTTTGCAAATAAGAAGCTTCTTAAAATTACTAAATCTATTGATTCTGCAAATGCAAACCTAAGTAAAAGCATTGCACATATTGAAAAGGAACTAACCACACCTTTGACAGCAGGTGCTAATGACCCTGTGGCTAATGAAATACGCTCGCATGTTAAAAATATGAATAACAGCAAGCGTCGCAAATTCATTGAAGAAGCACAGCAGAAAAAAGACTTGCAAACACTTCAAGCTCTTTTAGGTGCTCCATCATACCTTTCAGGCTTAACAGATCTTGAAGTTCAACATTACACACGTCAGCTCCATGAAATTCAAAATCCTGCCTTAGCTAAGCGTTTAAAAGTAATGAAGAATGCAGCAACGTTACTGGGTGAACGTGGTGGCTTGGTATTTAAAGAAGTAGAAAAAGCAGTGGGTAAACCATCACACGTTATTCAAAAACTTCGTAAAGCGAAAAACGAAGCAGAACAAGCGTTCATTTTAAAAGACCAACGTGTCGATCTTTGAAATTGATAATTAATAGTTTAGATCAAGGAATTGTAATGACCACAAATTCAAAGACTAAAACAGCAGGAAATCCAAATTGGCGTAAGGGGATGAACTCCCCTAACCCACAAGGTCGTCCAAAAGGGATTATTGATAAACGAATGAAAGTAAATCAATCCCTACTAGCTGATGCTGATGATATTGCCAAAGTAGTTATTCAATCTGCTCTTTCAGGCGATATGCAAGCCGCTAGCTTAGTCCTTTCCCGTATTGCACCAACTCTTAAAGCCCAAACAGAAACAGTCCAGTTCGAGTTAGATGCCACAGCAAGTGTTACTGAACAAGCCCAATCTGTTTTACAGGCTATTGCTGACGGCAATGTTGCGCCTGATGTGGGTAAACAAATCATTGAAGCGATTAATGCTTTAAATGGTATTCGTCAGATTGATGAATTAGAACAACGTATTAATGCTTTGGAGAAACACTAATGAACCTGCCTACACGAGAAGAATATGAATTTTTACGTTTTAAATTTACACAGGATATTGCACATGGTTCACCAAGTGAACGTTTGGTTGCAATGCATAATCTAATGCACATCATGGCTTTATATGCTTCCAGCGATGAACTTGAAGAAGTATTTATCAAACCTTTATTTGTAAAACTTGAAGAAAAGCTAAATAGCCCATTACACCCATTTAGCGACTATGTACCCCCTACAGTACCCGTAACGGTTAAAACCATGCTACAGGGGCAACCGTGGGCACAATACCCTGACCCTAATTGTGGTCATACCGATAATGGCTAAGGTATTAAAAGACTTTCAAAGGCGTTTAGCTAAAGTCGAAACCCACAGAAAGAATAAAGCGACTACTATTAAATTAGTAGCCGCTTTTCCACCTATTTTATCTTATGATGAGTGGGAAGCGATTGCTGTACCACATCAACAGCAATTAGTTGACGATACTAGGAATTAATTTAGTAAAACGTTGATATAAAAACTGCATTTGGATCCAACTGTGCTTGAACTTTATTTCTTATCTCTAAATCAATTGCACTTTGCAAATCTAAATGAAATTTAGTGGTAGTTTTAAAAATTTCGTTATCAACTATTTGTGATAATAATTCATGTTCTTCATCCTGTTCAAAATATTCTTCAATATTAATTTCAATTCTTTTGTTAAACTTGATTATTTGATTTTCTGGCTTCACATCAAAATTTTCATAATCTCTATACATATCTAACAAATAGTAATCTTCAAGATTATTTAAAATATAACCATCAGAATGAAATTGTATTGAATTTTCAATGGATTTACTAAAGATTTCTTTTGTTCTTTTATAATCAAAATCGTTAAAGTTTCCTATAAGACTAGGCCTTTCAATTCCACCTAATATTTCATACTCTCTCAAAGCTCCACCAGAATATCCATTCCACATAATATTAATAAAAGTCAAAGGTGATATTTTTATTAAACCAATCAATTCTTTCTTTTTATTTCTATTGTATGGATGATTGATATACTCATATGATCTCAAAATTGTATGAAAAGCTAAAATATGCCTTAATTGATTTCGACAAAGATCTGCTTTAACACAATATTTAAGTTCGGAGTTAATAAATTCAAATACTCTATTAGCAAGTATAGAAATACCACTGGAGTAAAGATTAAATGTAAATCCAGCAACTGCTGAAAAAAACTGAAGAATTTCTTTTCTATTTAATCCTAACTTTTCCATATGTATTGTTGCCAGCATTATAAGAATATTATATTCATGATTATTCGGATCATTGAGATATGAGTAATATTCACTCTCAATTAAATTAATAAATTTATTTTCAACATCTTTATTAGTAATTATTTTAATATCATTAATTCTGCGAAGTTCTTCATTACTAAATGCATGACCCTCAAACAAAGATAACATTGTTATAGGAATTCTTGATTGTTTACCTTTTTGATCAATCAGAACAATAAACAACAAAACCCCAAACTTATCAGAATACTCATACTCATGCTTAAAAGTTTCCACACTTTTATAACTAAAATTATTTAAATTTATTTGATGCTCGTTATGAATACACTGTAATTCTGAATAATTTAACTTAAAAACAGATACTCGGCTTTCTGAGATTTCATCCAATACCCTAATCTTTCTTAAATTGTATTCAATCCCCCACAATGAAGCGACTAAATCCAGAAAATGTGTTTGCTCATGTATAATTAATGCCCTAAAATCTGAAGCACGTAAAAAACTATAAAAATTACCACTAATTTTTTTTAAATACTCATCATAATTTCCACTCCTTATTGCTAGAAGTTCATCATCGAAATCAAATGATTCATATTTAAAAATATTACCAACAAACGTAATTAAATCTATTTCCCCAAAATTTTTAACACTTTTTGCTGTCGGCATTCTTATGTCCTATTGCTTATTATTGGCTTACGTTACCTAACCCTAGAAACAACAAAGCCCTGACATTGTCAGGGCTAAGTGCTTGATATTTGGCGGAAGCGGTGAGATTCGAACTCACGGAGGACTCACACCCTCGTCGGTTTTCAAGACCGGTGCATTAAACCGCTCTGCCACGCTTCCATGCGGTGTATATTACGGATAAGCCTTTTGCCTTGCAAGTAAAAAATGCAATAAATTGAATTAAATGCACAAGTTTTCATCAAATACTAAAGTTTTGCGGCTAATTCGGCACCTTCACGTATGGCACGCTTGGCATCCAGCTCGGCAGCCAGCTTTGCCCCACCAATTAAATGATAATTGACTTTGCCTTTTGGGTTATTTTTTGGCATTAAATCTGTGACGGATTCTTGCCCTGCACATACCACCACATGATCCACGCGTAATAATTGACTTTGCCCTGCCAAATTAATCCAGATGCCTTCATCCGTAATTGCTTGATATTGCACCCCACGTAGCATCCGCACGCCATATTTTTTTAATTCAGCACGATGCACCCAACCTGTGGTTTTACCCAGTCCTGCACCTAATGGCGTATTTTTACGTTGTAATAAATAAATCTCACGTTTGGACTGTGGCGATTTAGGGCTTACCACACCACCGGCAGTGCTGTAATTTGGATGGGAGTCGACTCCCCATTCTTGTTTCCACTCATCAATGCTTTGATGGCTGTCTTTAAGCAAAAATTCTGCTACATCAAAGCCAATACCACCTGCACCAATCACAGCAACACGTTTCCCCACAAAAGTACCTTGTAACACTTGTGCATAAGATAACACTTGCGGCAAAGCTGCACCCTCAATGGTTAAACTGCGCGGAATCACCCCTGTGGCAATAATCACGTCATCAAAATCAGCTTCTGCTAAAAGTTGTGGCGTGACTTGAGTATTGAGCTTTAATTCCACCTGATACTTGGCTAGTTGCACCTGAAAGTAACGAATGGTTTCATAAAACTCTTCTTTACCCGGAATCACTTTGGCTAAATTAAACTGTCCGCCAATTTCAGTTTTGGCCTCAAACAAAGTGACTTGATGACCACGGCGTGCCGCAACCGTGGCCGCAGATAAGCCCGCCACCCCAGCTCCAACCACTGCAATTTTCTTGAGCTTTTTTGCATGCAAATACAGTAATTCAGTTTCATAGGCCGCTTGCGGATTGACTAAACATGTCACACGTTGATTTTTAAAGGTATGATCTAAACACGCTTGGTTGCAGGCAATACAGGTATTAATTTCATCGACACGATTGCTTTGCGCTTTGAGCACCCATTCGGGATCGGCTAAAAATGGTCGTGCCATTTGAATTAAATCGGCTTGATCGCTAGCCAAAATCTGCTCGGCTGTGTCTGGCATATTAATGCGATTGGATGCCATCACAGGAATACTGAGATGTTGTTTTAATTCAGCAGTGTAGTCGACAAATGCCGCCCTTGGTACAGAGGTGACAATGGTGGGAATACGTGCCTCATGCCAACCAATGCCTGTATTTAAGATATTGATACCCGCTTTTTCTAAGGCCTGAGCAATCTCAACCACCTCAGACATGCGATTGCCATCTTGTACCAAATCTAATAAAGACAGGCGGAAACATACAATAAAATTTAAGCCTACCGCTTCACGAACTGCCTTAACAATTTCTACAGCAAAACGCATACGATTGAGCAGCGGCCCACCCCAACGATCTTTACGTCGATTCACATGCCGACTTAAAAATTGATTAATCAAATAGCCTTCTGAGCCCATAATTTCAATACCATCATAACCGGCTTTTTGCGCTAAGCGTGCGGTATGCGAATAATCTTTAATGGTGGCTAAAATATTTGCATGACTCATTTCACGCGGTTTAAACGGTGAAATTGGTGATTTGATTGGACTTGCGGACACGACAAAAGGCTGATAACCATAACGGCCTGCATGTAAAATCTGCAATAAAATTTTACTGTCATGTTGATGTACCGCACGGGTGACCATTTGGTGTGGAATGACATCAGCCGAGGTATTTAAAGTGCCACCCAAAGGCAATAACCAACCTTGTCGATTCGGCGAAATCCCACCTGTGATGATTAATCCCACACCACCTTTAGCGCGTTCGGCAAAATAAGCAGCTAATTTAGGATAGTTGTAAAAACGATCTTCGAGTCCAGTGTGCATCGAACCCATCACCACACGGTTTTTAAGCGTGGTAAAACCTAAATCAAGTGGCATCAATAAATGTGGGTAGGCTGGCTGCATGCTCGCTCCTTATTCTTGTTTATCTTTTATGATTTTCAATCAGTATAAAGTTAAATCTAATCAATCTTGTAAAATTGTTTAGCAATCGCGATACAGCTCTATCGATTGAGATTTATTTTGCAAATGAACTTGCTAATTTTAATCGATTGTCTTTTTAAAGCCAAACAACAGCAATTTATAGTGATACAATGCTGAGTTTAGATTTTCTCCTTGGCTGCCATCATGGTTGCCTATTTTTATAGTTAGGACGAGCAATGACTGATAATGCAACGATCTTGCAGAATGTACCAGTAGGCAAAAAAGTGGGTATCGCTTTCTCTGGTGGTCTAGATACTTCAGCAGCCCTTTTGTGGATGAAACAAAAAGGTGCAGAACCTTATGCATACACTGCAAACTTAGGTCAGCCAGACGAAGATGATTACGATGCGATCCCTAAAAAAGCTGAGGCGTATGGCGCAGTTAAAGCTCGCTTAGTTGACTGCCGTTTACAGCTTGCTTTAGAAGGTATTGCTGCAATCCAATGTGGCGCGTTCCACATTTCAACAGGTGGTATGCCGTATTTTAACACCACGCCACTTGGTCGTGCGGTAACAGGTACCATGCTTGTTACAGCAATGAAAGAAGATGACGTCAACATTTGGGGCGACGGTTCGACTTATAAAGGTAACGACATCGAACGTTTCTACCGTTATGGTCTATTAACTAATCCTGCGCTTAAAATCTACAAGCCGTGGTTAGACCAAACCTTTATTGACGAATTGGGCGGCCGTGCAGAAATGTCACAGTTCCTGATCGACAACGGTTTTGACTACAAAATGTCAAAAGAAAAAGCATATTCAACTGACTCAAACATGCTAGGTGCAACGCACGAAGCTAAAGATCTTGAATATCTTGATGCGGGCATCAAAATCGTTGAGCCAATCATGGGCGTTGCTTTCTGGAAAGATGACGTAGAAGTTAAAGCAGAAGAAGTATCAATTACTTTTGAAGAAGGCTTCCCTGTTGCCATTAACGGTCAACGTATCGAAGATCCAGTAGAATTCATCTTAGAAGCGAACCGTATCGGTGGTCGTCACGGTCTGGGTATGTCGGATCAAATCGAAAACCGTATCATCGAAGCGAAATCTCGTGGTATTTACGAAGCTCCGGGTATGGCACTGCTTCACATCGCTTACGAGCGTCTTGTGACAGGTATCCATAACGAAGATACCATCGAACAATACCGTATCAACGGTCTACGTTTAGGTCGTCTACTTTACCAAGGTCGTTGGTTCGATTCACAATCTTTAATGCTTCGTGAAACTGCACAGCGTTGGGTAGCGAAAGCGGTAACGGGTACTGTCACTTTAGAATTGCGTCGTGGTAATGACTACACCATTTTAAACACTGAATCTCCAAACTTAACCTACGAAGCTGAACGTTTAACCATGGAAAAAGGTGATTCAATGTTCTCGCCAATGGACCGTATTGGTCAATTAACCATGCGTAACCTTGACATCACTGATACACGTCAAAAACTGGGTATTTATACCAACTCTGGTTTATTGGCTGTAGGTACAGGTTCTGCTGTTCCGCAACTTAAAGACAAAAACAAATAATTTTGTCGACAAAAAAACCGCTCAGTTGAGCGGTTTTTTTATATTTAAAACGCAAACAAAAACTTAAATATATCAATTTTGTTTGAAAATTTAAGTTTCAGCGCAGTTAAAGATTATCATTTTTGTATTTATGGCTTATCATCTGAGTTATTTTTTAGCAGTATAGCCGTGACTACGATTACTCTTCTTCAGCCAGATGACTGGCACGCTCATTTACGTGATGGTTTAGCTTTACAACGTACTGTTCCAGATTTAGCACGCCAATTCTCCCGTGCCATTTGTATGCCTAATTTAGTGCCACCGGTTAAAACCGTTGAAGAAGCCAATGCGTATCGTGAACGTATCATGGCGCACGTCCCTGAAGGTTTAAATTTTGATCCACGCATGGTGCTGTACTTTACCAATCAAACTTCACCTGATGAAGTTTTAAAAATTAAAAACTCAGCACACGTTAATGCGATTAAACTTTATCCGGCTGGTGCCACCACCAACTCAGATAATGGCGTGAGTGACATTGAAAAAGTATATAATGTCATTGAACAGATGGAAGCCCATCAAGTGCCATTGTTATTACACGGTGAAGTGACGCATAATCATGTTGATATTTTTGACCGTGAAAAACGCTTCTTAGACGAAGTTTTAGCACCGCTGTTACAAAAATTTCCAAAACTAAAACTAGTTTTAGAGCATATTACCACAGCAGATGCGGCTGAATTTGTTTTAGCGCAAGGTGACAATGTCGCTGCGACGATTACCCCACAACATTTATTATTTAACCGTAATGACATGTTGGTGGGTGGAATCAAACCGCATTTCTATTGCTTACCGATCTTAAAACGTCAAACCCACCAAGCCAAATTACTCGAAGTGGCAACTTCAGGTAATGCCAAGTTCTTCTTAGGTACCGACAGTGCACCGCACTCGAAAGATGCTAAAGAAAATGCGTGTGGCTGTGCAGGTTGCTATAGCGCACCAACGGCAATTGAGCTGTATGCACAAGCCTTTGACCAAGTGGGTAAAATTGAACGTTTAGAAGGCTTTGCCAGCCATTTTGGTGCTGATTTCTATGGTCTACCACGTAATACCAATACCATTACGTTAGTCAAAGAAGAGCAAGTAATTCCTGAGAGTTTTGACTATTTGGATGGTGAAAAAATTATCCCACTTTATGCGGGTAAAACCATCCAGTGGAGAAAAGTGTGACAGAAGAAACAAGGCCGGTGATTGGTCAACGTTTCCGTGGTTTTTTACCTGTTGTTGTCGATGTCGAGACAGCAGGTTTTAACTCACAAACCGATGCCCTGCTTGAAATTGCTGCGATTCCCATTATTTATGATGAGAATGGTCAATTCGTACCGGGAGAAGCGCATCATGCCCATATCAATCCCTTTGAAGGCGCAAACCTAGACCGCCGTTCATTGGATTTTATTGGCGTTGATCCATTTAATCCGATGCGGATGGCGATGGCGGAAGACGAAAAAACCGCCTTAAAACGTATTTTTAAGTCTATCAATGAAGTGCGTCGTCAGCAAAACTGTACCCATGCCGTCTTGGTGGGTCATAACGCACATTTTGATTTGGGCTTTTTACAAGCAGCCATTGCTCGTAGTGGCACTAAAAATCAAAACCCATTTCATAGTTTTTCGGTATTTGATACCGTAACTTTAAGTGCGGTCATGTTTGGGCAAACGGTACTGGCGAAATCTTGTATTCAAGCAGGTATTGAGTTTGATGGTAAAGAAGCGCATTCAGCTTTGTATGACACACAAAAGACCGCTGAACTGTTTTGCTATATTTTGAACAAACTCGCTCCACATCTACTTGACACTTTGGTGGCGGATCAATAAGATACCGCCATCTTCTAAACGTCCCTATCGTCTAGAGGCCTAGGACATCGCCCTTTCACGGCGGTAACCGGGGTTCGAATCCCCGTAGGGACGCCATCTATTTTTTCTCTTATTTTATCCCAGAAGCATCCCCTTTATTTAGTTATTTTTTATCCACTCTTTGCTGAACTGTGTTGATTGTTTTAGATTTTTAATTGATAATCATTTTCCTTTAAATTAACATTTACTCAATATGCGTTTTGCTTATTCTGCCTTAACCGTGGCCATTGCGAGCATTTTAAATACTGCTGTATATGCTGAACAAAGCAGCCCAGAAAAGGAAGTGAATCTCACTGCAATTGTGCTTCAGACAGAAGATGAATCTAACAACACTTTAGGCAAAACGGTTTATCACAAAGCAGATCTAGAAAATATTCCCAATAGTTCTAAAAATATTACTGACTTTTTAAAAGTTAATCCTCATGTACAGTTTGATCAAGCTGCGCGTAGTGCCTTGCAACAAGGTGAATTAAACCCTAGTGATATTAGTATTAATGGCGGTTTAGGCTACGATAATAAATTTCTGGTCAACGGCATTAATACCAACAATAATATTAATCCTGTCGGTGCATCTAGCTCTAATGATCCCAATGATTTATTTGGGGCTTCGCAAAGCGTAGCCGTTAATACCGATCTGCTGTGTAATATTACTGTGCTTGATAGTAATGTCTCTGCCGAATATGGAGAATTTACTGGGGGGATAGTCAGTGCACAAACCTGTAAACCAACCACTGCTGTCGGTGAGCTACATGGACAGATCAATTATGACTACACCTCAGATCAATGGTCAAAAATTCAATTTCCAAATCCTGAAGATTTGGCAAGTTTTGAAGATTCAAGTTCTGAAAAGTCCCAACCTTTTTTTACCAAACAAGGGCTAAGCGCCAGTTTATATGGCAATGTCAGTGAAAGTTTAGGTTTTAATGCCATTGCATCTTATCGTCATGCACAGATTCCGCTAAAAACCTCGCTTAAAGACCCAACACGCTTTGAGCAAGAACGTGAAGCAAGTAACGCGGGCTTAGAGCTGTTTTACCACCCGTCCGAGAAGACTCGCCTGAAATTAGGCGCGCAGTTCTTTGAAAACCAAGGTTTATATTTTGTTGGCAATGTGAAGGATTCTGAATCTATCCATCTCTCCGACAGTCAAAGCTTTTATCTCAACTTAGAACAAGATTTCAAGCAATTCAATTTAGAACAACAATTCAATTATCAAACCCAAGCAGCACAGCGTACAGCCCGAGCATTGACCTATGTGTGGAACAGCTCGCTTGATAAAAACTGGAGCACAGATGGTTCTGCCCGTGAAGGTCATTTAGGTAACTTAAAGCAACAGGAACAACGTCTAGAATATGCTGTAAAAGCGACACTTAAACCGCTAGAATTTGCCTCGGCAACACACCAAATTAAACTCGGTGCTGGTCTTGGACATTATGAAGCAGATTGGCAACGCCCCCAAGATGTGTACAGTTACTCAACCCCTGTGGCTTTAAATACTGGCGATTGCCTTGGTCTGACTGGACCTGCAGCCGCATGTGATAGCTCAGCTGGCAGCAAAGCCAATTTTGCTCATGGTCAATATCTCTCTTTACGTAGCATTTATTCAGCTGGTCAGGTCGATGTACAGCAAGACCGTTGGCATGCCTTTATTGAAGACCAAATGAGCTTAAATGACGCTATTAAGCTAGATTTAGGGATACGTAGTGACTATGACTCGTTGACCAAAAATCTTAATATCGCACCACGTACCGCTTTACATTACGCCCCTTTTGGCGATCAGCGTTTGAGCTTTAGTACCGGTTGGAATCGTTATTACGGCATGAATGCCTTTGCGAATGAATTACAAGACCGCTTAGACCAACTACAAAAGCGTCAAAGACGCCAAGATTTAACAATGGGTTGGTTTGATGACCCTCAATATACAGGTGCAACAGCAACTTACCGTTCACAACTTGACACCCCATTTTCTGATGAAATTGTATTGGGCATGAATGCCCAACTGCGTAATACTCAGATTGGTTTAAAATGGGTGAACCGCGACAATCAAGACCAGTTACGTCAAACCAAAATTGAAAAACGCCCTGAGGTAACAGGTACTGAACAATTTAGTCGTAGCTATGACAACTCAGGTCGTTCAGAAGCACAGATCTATACTTTAACTTTAAGCACTATCGCGCCTTTAAATTTTAAAAGTACCCAACATCAACTCTCTTTGGCGGCAGACTACACAGACACCATTCGTAACTTTGAAAGCTATAACAGCTTGGCCTACTTTGGCACCCCATTTGTGATTTATGACGGCAAAAAAATCGATGCCGATTTTATTCCAGCCAGCAACTTTAATACCCCATGGACCATTCGTGGCACATGGCATATCGCCTTTAGCCAGATTCCACTGAACATAACCCACTTCCTTAGCTATCAAGCTAAGGTAGATGCCATGAAACGTAAAGCCAATGGTTATACAGATGAAACTGGCATTAAATATGATACTTATACCCCATACCAAACTCAGCCAAAATTTACTTGGGATGTACGTACCACCTATGCTGTCGTAAATCAGCAGCGTTATCAGGCTCTATTGGGCTTAACGATAAATAACCTGACCAATCATCGTAATACGTATGTAGATCGCACAGGTGTTGCCCAACCTGAAATTGGACGTCAATTTATTGCTGACCTAACATTTAAATTTTAAGAGCGCTAAAGCGCTCTTTTTATGCCCAAAATTTAAGCACATAAAATAAATAAGAATTATTTTCAATTATAAATAGTTGCCTTTTTATTTAATATTAATGATAATCCGTCTCGTTTTCGTTTGCATGTATTTTTATTATGCGCTTTACTTCCTCTACGCTTAGCACTGCCATATTAGCTATTTTAACCGGCTCAACTTATGCAAATACAGATTCGAATTCACAGGAAAAACAAGTTGCCCTTTTACCCATTGTGCTCGAAGCACAAGAAAATTTACAACTTGGTAAAAAGGTTTATACAAAAGAAGACTTAAAAAAGATCCCAAATAGTTCTAAAAGCATTACTGATTTTTTAAAAGTAAACCCGAATGTACAATTCAGTAATGACCATTTGGCGGCAAGCACTCAGGCAGATTTAAAGCCCGCAGAAATTTCGATTCACGGTGCACAAGCATTTAACAATAAATTTGTAGTTAATGGCGTGAGCAACAGCAATATCCTCGATCCTGTTGGCTCAGGCACAGCAATCTATGGTGCCCTATCTGGTGGTTCACAAGGGGTAGCAATCAATACCGATTTACTGTGTAATCTCGAAGTTTTAGACAGTAATGTCAGTGCGAAATACGGTGGATTCACTGGTGGCGTTATTCAAGCCGATACCTGTGCACCAAATACAGAAATTGGAAAAATTCATGGCAGCGTCACCTATGACTATACTGAAAGTGACTGGAATCGTTATCACATAAAAACCGATGCAGATAAAGGTTTATTCCAAGGTGAATCCACGCAATCCAACCAAAAAGAATATGTTCGACAAGGTGTAAGTACCAATATTTACGGTAAACTTTCAGAAGTCTATGCTTTTGATGCCTATGTATCGCAACGTCAATCTAAAGTCCCTGTCGCAAGCGGTTTACCATCTCCCACAGAAATTGAACAAAAAAAATTAAATACCAATATCGGTGCAACACTTTATGTCGATCCTAATGCACAAACCAAAATGAAATTTGGGTTCACCTTAGGCGAATTAGAAGACAATACGTATGTTGATAAACGACGCAATTCGCATAGTACTGTTCAAAACGAATCCGCATTAATTTTTGCTGACATTGAAAAGCAATATACTTGGGGTCAATTAAAACAAAAATTAAATTTTCAGCAAATTGATAACAATCGCGAATCTGCCTCTGATCGAGGGATCAATTGGATTTATGCAGCAGGCAGTAAAGACTGGGCGAATACTGAAAAAGTCTGGGAAGGTGCAATCTCAGCAGATATCACCTTAAAACAACAAAGCTTGAACTATGAATTAGACACGCTATTTAATCGCTTTGATTTAGGTGAAACCAAACATCAATTCAGTGCAGGTTTTGCTTATCACTATGATGATGTAAAGTGGCAACGTACCAAAGATTTTATTACCCACTATGGTGTCACATCAGGGCCTACCCAAAATTTATATGATTTAAATGGTCAATCCTGCCAAGTCAATGATCCACTTTGCGATGAAAATAGCACGGTTCAATTCACCAACAGTAAAGTCCCTACGGTCTTTAATGGTCAATATTTTGCTGGCGGCAACTTATATAAAGCAGGTAAATTTGAAGGCACATATCAACAAGCATCACTCTATATTGAAGATGCAATTCGTTGGAACAATGTAAGTGCACGTTTAGGTGTGCGTGCGGATTATGATGAATCGAATGGCAATTTAAACTTTGCACCTCGAACACGTCTTCACTATCAACCCTTTAACACTAACAGCTTAACCTTAACATCGGGTTGGAATCGCTACTACAATGCACCCACCTATATGACTGAATTACGTCAATCGGTGACTTCTTTAGATTTTAATATAAAGCGTGAAGATCAAAATTCTGAATGGATAGAAAGTCCAAAAACAAGTTGGAATACCGATACTCAGAAGAAAGACTTAAAAACACCTTATGCGGATGAATTTGTGTTGGGCTTGAATAGCCAATTTAAGAATACCAATCTGGGTATAAAATGGGTAAATCGTCAGTACAAAGATGAAATTTCCCGAAACCAAATCGGTACGGGCGTAAATCGTTATACCGTATATGACAATAGTGGTTACGGCGAGAATGATACGGTTACCCTTGAAATCAGCACGCTACAACCGCTTAAATTTAAAGGCAGCCACCATGATTTAGGCTTAGCAGTCAACTATACAGATTCTTATCGAAGCACACCTGATTACACAGAAGTGTTGATTGAAGAAGAATTACAAGAACTGATTTCTTATGATGGCAAAATCATAGAATTTGGAGACATGCCTGCAACAAACTATAACCAACCCATTACTGCACGTTTTTCTTGGGATATTGGTTTTGATGCAATTCCTGTAAAAATCTCAAATTTCTTAAGCTATAAAGATACCTATAAGCAAGTGTTAGAAGCAAGCTCTGCAGACAAAGTCGTGCACAATGGCGTTAAAATTGATACCTACACCTTACAGGATGTAAAACCTCGTTTTACCTGGGATATGCGCACCACGTATGATTGGCAAATTTCAAAAGATTATTCAGCTATTTTTGGCTTAACGATCAATAATATTACCAACCGCAATAATTTATACGTAAGCGGAAGCAAACTATACTCTGAAATCGGTCGTCAATTTATTGCCGATGTGACTTTCAAATTCTAATCTCACCTTAAATAGAGCACTCATTGAGTGCTCTATTTAGATTTAGGAACAAGATGATGCCGAATATAATAACTATGGTGTTGGCGATTATTGCCGTGTTAGGTATTATTTTTTTGAGTTTTCAACAACAAGAAGCCCCTGAAAGCCTACTAAAACCAGATATTCAACACGTTGAACACACCTTAACATCCGAACCACAGGTTACAACGACACTCCCTGCATCCGCTCAATCCACACCCCAAGCTTCAAAAATTTCTACCACTGCATCAATCTATTACAAACAAGCAGCAGAACATGGTTATGAAAGTTTAATCCCCTTCTTTGAACGTGGCGCAATTGCCAATAGCGATATGAGCCACAAAGAAAAACAAAAAATCTGTGAACTCACTTTAACTAGGGTACGCGTGGCTGAACTGAAACGCTTAGAACACACCGAATGCCAAGTGCAAAATGGCAAAATCAGCTTTATGTCAGTGAACGCCAGCTTAAAAACGCCAGATGGAAAAATTGATCAAGCAGCGATGATTGAGAAACTCGCCTATTTGCAAGAGCGACAGCAACTGCAAACCGATATGAGCTATACCATTGCAGGCTTAGAATATAAAGAACCAAATTCACTGTATAGTAAAGTGGTTGGTTTTGATTTAGATCAGGTTTTTGATTATTTACTCAGTATTGATGCACCACTGCCACAATATAATCTACTGCACGACCATTTACGTGGGCACAACCCTAATCTGAATATGATTAAAAAGTTGCAACAGCTCGGCTATACCGCAGATCACGCGAGTCTTAAAATTATTAATGACGCCACATATCAGCAAAAACATCCTGAAATTTATCAATATTTAAGTCATTCAAACTGATAGATTGCCATGCCTGCTATAGACTTAATTTTAGCGTTTCAATTTTGATAAAAAAACACCATTTACGCAAATATTTAGTCACAAAAAATCAATTAACGCAAATTTAAGACTTTTATAGAGCTAAAATATACGCCTTTAGTCTCAATTTTTATCATGCATGCTACTAAACACTCTGCCCCAAGTTTGAAAAGGGCAATGACCTCTCGTCATCTTATTATGCTGTCCTTAGGGGGTGCTATTGGTACGGGTCTATTTATGGGCTCAGGTCAAGTCATTTCACAAGCCGGCCCTTTAGGGGCAGTCCTTGCCTATATGATCGGTGGTTTAATTGCCTATATGGTGATGCTCTGTTTGGGTGAATTGGCAGTCCATTTACCTGTTTCAGGCTCATTTGCTGCATTTGCCGCGCAATATATTGGCCCTGGTACCGGTTATATGGTGGCATGGATGTATTGGCTAGGTTGGTCAGCCACCTTAGGGACTGAATTTACCGCTGCGGCCATCTTAGTTCAAGAATGGTTTCCACAAACTTCCATTTGGTTATGGACTTTAATTTTTGCCAGTGGCGTCTTAATTTCAAATTTAAGCTCAACCCGTGCCTTTGCCGAATCTGAGTTTTGGCTGTCGTTTATTAAAGTTGCCACAGTTTTAGTGTTTATTTTATTGGGCTTTAGCTGCATTTTTGGCATTGTACCTTTCCAAGGTTATACATCTGCGCCCATGTTTCATCATTTAACCGAACACGGTTGGCTACCCAACGGCTTAATTCCACTGTTTACTACGCTCTTAATTGTTAACTTTGCCTTTAACGGTACGGAAATGATCGGTATTGCGGCAGGTGAAACAGAAGATCCAGAAAAAAATATTCCTAAAGCCATTCATGCTGCAGTGTGGCGACTGATTATTTTCTTTGTTGGTACCATTATTGTGATTAGCTCTTTGCTTAGCTATAGCGATGCTGGTTTAAATATCGGTGGGCATGGCGGCTTAAGTAGCAGCCCCTTTGTATCGGTCTTTAATTTAATCGGCATTCCTTATGCTGAGGATATGATCCGTTTTGTAATTATTACTGCCCTTTTATCTACTGCAAACTCAGGACTTTATGCAGCTTCACGCATGATGTGGGCTTTGTCTGCCAAAAAACAATTGCCACGCATCTTTAGCAAATTGAGTCGATCTGGCGTGCCTTATGTGGCCGTTTTAGTCACCATGATTGGTGGTTTGCCGGGTTTACTGTCTGAACAATTTGGTGCGGATGTCATTTTTAAAAATCTGATGGGAGTTGCTGCCTTTACCATGGTGATTGTGTGGATGAGTATTTGCTGGAGTCAGTTTAATTTCCGTCGCCAATGGCTCAAACAAGGCCATACTTTAGCCGAGCTCAAATTCCGTACACCGCTTTATCCTCTAGTTCCTATTTTAGGTTTTATATGCTGTAGCGCAACGGGTTTAAGTATGGCGGCTGACCCTGAAATGTGGTCTGGCTTTATTGGCTGCTTGTTATTTATGGCTGCTTGTTATGCGGCTTATTATGCTTTTTACCATAGAAAAGACCACTAAATAAAAGGCATTAGGGTGCTTTTTATTTCAGTTATGTTTGAACTAGTTGATTGAAAATACATCACTTTTTAAAAAATATGCTATTTTTTAGGCAGTTAAACTTTAAATTAAACTTTATCTTTGATTTAAGTTTGACAGCCTTTAAAAAAATCCATAATATAGCCATCACCTCGCAACGTCCCTATCGTCTAGAGGCCTAGGACATCGCCCTTTCACGGCGGTAACCGGGGTTCGAATCCCCGTAGGGACGCCATCTATCACGCTCGTGATTTATAAATAAAAGTTTTCTTATTCATTATTTTATTGCAGATTTGCAGTTTTACACTACAATAGCCCGTTCCTATTCTTTTTTATTTTTCTGTTATGCAGCCATCTATGCAGCAGGGCAATTCTGCGCCTTTAAAACGCGCTATGAGTACCCGTCATTTGGTCATGATCTCACTCGGTGGTGCGATCGGGACCGGCCTATTTTTAGGCTCGGGTGAAGTCATTGCACAAACTGGACCGATTGGTGCCATTCTCTCCTATTTTCTTGGTGGTATTATCGCCTATATGGTGATGCTATGTCTGGGTGAACTCGCTGTACACATGCCAGTGTCAGGCTCATTTGGGGCTTATGCCAAACAATATATTGGCCCCGGTACAGGCTATACGATCACTTGGCTTTATTGGCTAACTTGGTCAGTCACTCTTGGAACCGAATTCACAGCAGCTGCACTCTTAATGCAGGAGTGGTTCCCTGACAGTTCTATGTGGATGTGGACCTTATTCTTTGGGGCATTCGTATTTAGCTTAAATATGATTTCCACCAAATGGTTCGCAGAATCAGAATTTTGGTTAGCTTTAATCAAAGTTGTTACCGTGGTTGCATTCATTTTGCTGGGTTTATTGGCAATTTTTGGGTTTATTGGCTATCAAGGTCAAGAAACTGCGCCATTATTCACCAACTTGACTGCACAAGGTTGGTTCCCTGAAGGTTTATTCCCTATTTTTGCCACTATGCTGATTGTGAACTTTGCCTTTTCAGGTACAGAGCTCATTGGGGTTGCTGCTGGTGAAACCAAAGATCCTGCGAAAAATGTACCTAAAGCGATTAATACCGCGATCTTCCGTTTATTGATCTTCTTTGTGGGTACAATTATTGTTGTGACTTGTCTTTTGCCACATCAAGATGCGGGTCTTGGCGGTGATGGCATCAGTAGCTCACCATTCGTTGCCGTGTTCCAGCACATTGGTATTCCATACGCTGAAGATGTGATTCGTTTTGTCATTATTACCGCACTTCTGTCTGCAGCAAACTCAGGTTTATTTGCAGCATCACGCATGATGTGGTCATTGTCTTATAACAAACAACTGCCTGCGGTGTTCTCTAAAGTGAATAAACGCGGTATTCCCTATGTTGCTGTTTGTGTCACAATGATTGGTGGTATGCCGGGTCTATTGTCTGAACAGTTTGCACCTGAAACCATTTTTACCAACTTACTGGGTATTGCCGCATTTACCATGGTGGTGGTGTGGATGAGCATTTGCTTAAGCCAATTTAACTTCCGTCGTCAGTGGTATAAACAAGGTCGTAAGAAAGAAGAACTTGGCTTTGCTGCACCATTGTTCCCAATCGTGCCTATTTTGGGCTTTGTGTTCTGTTTCATCACGTGTATGAGTATGGTGTTTGATCCAACCTTACAAGTCAGCTTTGTACTGTGTCTGCTTTTTATTGCGGCATGTTATGCAAGTTACTATGCGTTTTATCATAATAAATCTTAATTTTAATTAAGATGCAAAAAGAGCAACTTCGGTTGCTCTTTTTTATGTGCTGAAAAAAATAGACACCACGCCGAACAGATCGCTTAGAAAAACCACAATCAAATATTTCAGCATTTTTAATTTAAAAATTTAATTTTGATAAAAATAGCTATTTTTGTATTATTTTTCAGCAAAAATAACAGATTCGTTTTATTTTTATACGAACAACAATAAAATACCTAAATAAGTGCAAAAAAGCGTTTGACACACCCCCGTTCTCACCCTATTATACGCCCACCTCTGAAACGTCCCTATCGTCTAGAGGCCTAGGACATCGCCCTTTCACGGCGGTAACCGGGGTTCGAATCCCCGTAGGGACGCCAATTTCAGAAGTAACTATTTTATTCAGTCCCTATCGTCTAGAGGCCTAGGACATCGCCCTTTCACGGCGGTAACCGGGGTTCGAATCCCCGTAGGGACGCCATAAAATTCTTTGAGAATCAAATGGTTTAAAATAGCTTACTTCACACGACGTCCCTATCGTCTAGAGGCCTAGGACATCGCCCTTTCACGGCGGTAACCGGGGTTCGAATCCCCGTAGGGACGCCATCTAATGATTTAGATGCTGAAATTGAAATGCTTTATCTGTCCCTATCGTCTAGAGGCCTAGGACATCGCCCTTTCACGGCGGTAACCGGGGTTCGAATCCCCGTAGGGACGCCATATTCGAGCGTCAAGCTCTAAAAAAAGCCCAAGCATTTAAGACTTGGGCTTTTTTTATGTCTATACAATTTAGATTCATCACTTACTTTTTAAATGATGAATCTAGGTTTTAATTTAGCGTATGAGCATATTGACTGGCTTGAATCAAGGCTTGGCTATAAGCCGTTTGTGGTTTGTGAAATAAGTCCTCAGTGTTTTGCAGTTCCATGACTTTGGCATGTTGCAAAACCAAGACTTGCTGACACAGCGCACGTACCACATGCAAGTCATGACTAATAAACAGATAACTCATGCCATATTCTGCTTGTAAGCGGCGTAGAAGCGCCACAATGGCGCGCTGTGTGCTTCGATCCAAGGCTGAAGTGGGTTCATCCAAAATCATGAGTTTAGGCTGTAGCACTAAAGCGCGTGCCAATGACACGCGCTGGCGTTGACCACCTGAGAGTTCATGTGGATAACGTAATTTAAATTCAACGGGTAATTCAACGTCTATTAAGGCTTGTTCTATACGCTGCTCAACCTCTACTTGAGTTAAGTTTTGCAGCAATAAACCCTCACCCACAATTTGCCCAATATTTAAACGCGGATTTAAACTACTCAATGGATCTTGAAATACCATTTGCATATTAGAGCGTAAAGGGCGTAATTGTTTTTCGTTATAGGCATTTAAATCCTGTCCAAGTAATACGATCTTACCCTCGCTTGGAATTAAACGCGCGATGGCAAGGGCCAGCGAGCTTTTGCCAGAACCACTTTCGCCTACAATCCCTAAAGAGATACCTTGTTGTAACTGTAAATCTAAAGGCTCAACCGCAACCACATAGTCTTTGACACGATTAAGCAAACCTTGCTTAATGGGAAACTTTACCGCTACGTGTTGCAAGTCAAGTAAAGTCTGTTCTGCATCAAGTTGTAGCGCTTGCCCAAAATCGTGATTGAGTAAGTTTTGGGTATAGGCATGTTTAGGTTGGTTAAAAATCTCATTGACCAAGCCTTGCTCCACCACCTGACCCTGTTGCATCACCACCACTTGCTGGGCATAACGGCGTACTAAATTTAAATCATGGCTAATTAAGATCATCGCCATTTGGCGCTTTTGTTGCAAATGCTGCAATAAATCTAGAATTTGTGCTTGTAAGGTCACATCGAGCGCTGTGGTCGGTTCATCGGCAATTAAAATCTCAGGATCTTGCGCTAAGGCCATAGCAATCATGACACGTTGCCGTTGTCCGCCTGAGAGCTCGTAGGGATAACGTCTGAGCTTATCTTCGGGCTGTGGGATACCCACATCATGCAGCAGCGTAATGACGCGCTGACGCGTCTGTGTGGCGCTTAAACCTTGTAGTCTTAAACTCTCACCAATGATTTTTTCTACCCGATGCAAAGGATTAAGTGCAGTCATAGGCTCTTGGAAGATCATGGCAATTTTTTTACCACGAATGGCACGTAAGTGTGAGGCGCTTAATCCAAGTAAATCTTGCCCTTGAAACAGCGCCTGACCAGAGATGCTTAAGGTACTGGGTAACAAGCCCAATAGTGCCAAACTACTGATGGATTTACCCGAACCACTTTCACCTACAATCGCCAGCGTTTGCCCGCATGCAAGCTGAAAGTTTAAGTCTTGCACTAAAGTTTGCGTGGCGGTTTTAATCTGTAGGCCACGTACATCAAGTAAATTATTGACGTCTTGGGTCGAATGCATCGCGGGTCGCCTCGCCAATATAAATCAGTAGAGATAGCACAATCGCTAAAGTAAAGAAGCCAGATAGCGCGAGCCAAGGCGCATGCAGGTTGTTTTTACCTTGTAATAATAGCTCGCCTAATGAGGCTGCATCTGGGGGTAAGCCATAACCTAAAAAATCCAGTGCCGTGAGTGCCGTAATATTGGCAGTGAGCATAAATGGCAACTGCGATAAACTGGAGCTCATGGCATTGGGCAAAATATGCCGCAGCATAATGGTGTGATCAGAGACGCCTAAACTGCGTGCGGCACGCACATAGTCTAAATGCCGTGCGCGTAAAAATTCAGCGCGCACTAAACCCACCAAAGTTGGCCAGCCAAATAGCAACATAATTAAAAATAGCCAATACACATTGGGAGTAAACAGACTCACTAAGATCATCACCATAAACAGCATCGGTAAGCCGCCCCAGACTTCTAAGATACGCTGCCCGATGAGATCGACCCAACCGCCATAATAGCCTTGTATCGCACCCACCAAAATACCAAGGGCCGCCGAAGCCAAAGTTAAGGCAAAACCAAATAACAGTGACACACGTAAGCCATATAAAATTCGTGCCAGCACATCACGGCCTTGGTCATCTGTACCTAACCAATTGTCTGCTGTGGGCTTAGATGGCACTGGAACGCTTAAATCTAAATTGGGTGTTTGATAGGAGTATTCAATTAACGGCCAGACTGCCCAGCCATGGTCGGTAATTAAAGCCTGTACCGCAGGGTCTTTATAATCGGCTTCGGTTTCAAACACCCCGCCAAAGGTGGTTTCGGGATAAGTTTTTAAAACCGGGACATAGAATTGCTGCTGATATTTCACCAATAAGGGTTTGTCATTGGCAATCAGCTCTGCACCAAGAGACAAGATAAAAATAATGCTAAACACAATAAAGCAGCCAAAACCTAATGTATTGGCTTTAAAACGTTGTAACCGTGCTTGCATGATGGGTGACATTATTTGCTCCCTCGTGCATCAAAATTAATCCGTGGATCAATCACTTGATACAGCACATCACTGAGTAAGCGCAGCAATAAGCCCAATAAGGTAAATAAAAATAGCGTACCAAAAATCACGGGATAATCACGTTGTACAATGGCTTCAAACCCGAGTAAGCCTAAACCATCTAAATTAAAAATAATTTCAATAAATAAATTACCCACAAAGAAAATACCTACCAAAGCTTCGGGCAAACCTGCAATCACAATCAGCATGGCATTACGAAATACATGCCCATACAGCACGCGTGATTCGCTTAAGCCTTTGGCACGCGCTGCCAATACGTATTGTTTAGACAGTTCTTCCATAAAAGAATATTTGGTCAGATAAGTTAAACCAGCAAAACCACCTATCACCATAGCCAATAACGGCAAGCTCATATGCCAAAAATAGTCTTTGATTTTGCCCAATATACTGAGCTCGCTAAAGTTTTCTGATACCAAGCCTTGTAACGGAAACCATTGTAAATAGCTGCCACCAGCAAAAAAAACAATGAGTAAAATCGCAAAGACAAAGGCTGGAATCGCATAACCAATGGCAAGCAGCATAGACGTCGATTGATCAAAAATACTGCCATGTTGACGGGCTTTTTTAATCCCCAGTGGAATAGAGATTAAATAAATGAGTAAGGTGCTCCACAGACCCAATGACAAAGACACCGGCATTTTTTCCCACAACAAAGTGGTTACAGGTTTGTCTTTAAAAAAGCTAGTGCCAAAATCAAAACTGAGATAGCTTTTGAGCATTAGCAAAAAGCGTTCATGCATGGGTCGATCAAAGCCATATTGCGCTTCAATTTTTGCCACCATTTCATCGCTTAAACCTTTTGCACCTTGATAAGCGGTGTTGGTTGCTGCGGTTTCGCCGCTGGTTTGCCCCATCCCAGCAAAACTTTCTGCCTGTTGAATGGCTTGCTCAACTGGCCCACCCGGTGCAATTTGAATCACCACAAAATTGAGCAGCAAAATAAAAAATAAGGTGGGAATGATCAACAGCAGTCGCTTTAAAATATAAGTGCCCATTTCACTCCTAGCTGTTTATTATTTCTGACCTAAATATTGGCGTACTTTAGCGGCTTGTTGGGCATCGCTCCACCAATAATCAATGCCGGTCGATAATTTTGGTTTTTGTTTGGGTTGTTGATACATATTCCAATAGGCTAGCCAATTTTCGCCTTTACCATAAGTCGGAATTTGGTAAAAACCTGCCCGCAATAAACGATCCAGCACTTTAGTGCGTAACACCAATTGCTCACGATTTGGCGCACGAATCAGCTGTTGAATGGCATCATCAATCACCGGATTTTTAATGCCTGCATAATTGTAATTGCCCGGCTCATCAGCGGCTTTGGAGCTCCAAAACTGGGCTTGTTCATTGCCCGGATTTAAAGACTGCGGCAACACATTGGTGGTCATATCAAAATCGCTACGCCGCATACGCTCAATATATTGCGGTACATCAACATGCCGAATATTGACTTGAATACCCAAACGTTTGAGGTTGCGTACAAACGGCATTAAGGTACGCTGTAAACCATCTTGATGAATTAAAAATTCTAAGACAATCGGCTGACCTTTGGGGTCATGCAATTTGCCATTTTGGAAACGATAACCGGCTTTGAGTAATAAGCTACGCGCGGTGAGTAAATTATTGCGGTTAAAACCACTGGCATCTGAAACCGAATAACGCCAATTGGCAAGCACCCCTTGGCGCTGAATTGGATGCAGCTTGCTTAAATAGGGTTTTAAAATCGCAAGCTCTGCCTGACTTGGCGTGCCTTTGGCTTCAAGTTCACTATTGCTAAAATAGCTTTGTAGTCGTTGATATTGCCCATAAAACAAGGCTTTATTTTGCCATTCAAAGTCATAGGCATAGCTTAGCGCTTGGCGGAAACGAATATCTTGCATGGCTTTACGGCGGGTATTAAACACAAAGCTTTGCGTTGCAATTGGGTTTTGATGCTGGAAGCGATATTTGACCACCATGCCTTGCTTGATGGCAGGAAAATTATATTCCGTGACCCATTTACGTGCAGTATATTCTTCATGCAAGGTATATTGACCGGATTTAAAGCCTTCAAACGCCACATCTAAGTTGCGGTAATACACGTATTTAATTCGGTCAAAATTATAACGACCTTGATTGACCGCTAAATCTTTGCCCCAATAATTGGGGTTGCGTTTATAACTGATACTGCGTCCCGCATCAATTTTTTCAATCACATACGGCCCAGAGCCTAACATTGGTTGCATGGTAATGCGGCTAAAATCGCGCTTTTGCCAATCTTTGGCGGCATAAATGGGCATTTGCGCCAAAATTAGCGGCATTTCACTGTTATGTTTAGATTTTAAATGCATACGCACTTGATGGCGTCCCAACACCTCAACCCGTGCCAAATCTGACAAATACATCTGTAAACCAGGATTAGATTTGGTTAAATAGGCATCAAAGGTAAATTTTACATCATGTGCGGTGAGTGCGGAGCCATCACTAAACTTGGCTTTAGGATTTAAATCAAAAGTGACGGTAGTTAAGTTTTTCGGATCAAAACTGACCCGTTCCGCAAGTAACGGATACATCACCCCCGGTTCATCTAAGGATGAACTCATCAGGCTATCAAATAAATAATTGACCCCATCTGCCGCACTGCCCTTACCATTCATACTATTGAGATTATCAAAAGTGCCATTGGCGGCTGTCGTTAAGTAGCCGCCTTTAGGTGCATGAGGATTGGCATAGGGCATGGCACTACGCCCGCTATATTGCGGCTGACCATGCAGCGCAATATAAGGCGTCGTTTGCATGGCAGCCTGCAAGGGAGCTGCCACAACCAAAGCCACATAAGCCAACCAGCGCATCGCTATGCCTTAGAGATTTGGAACTTGAATGACTTGACCAATACGCAGCTGCGCATTTGGGGTCAGATTATTCAACTCAGCCAAAGCAGTTTGATCTAAGCCATAACGCCCTGCTAAACCAATTAAGGTATCCCCGCTTTTGACACGGTAATCACTGAATTTTTTCGGAATGTGAATGCTTTGCCCCACACGTAAACTCGCATTGCTGCTCAAATTATTTAAGCTGGCCAACTCGGAAACCGAGATACCTAAACGATTGGCAATAGCATATAGTGATTCACCTGCTTTGACCGTATGAGTTTCAGTATTGGTGCTTTTAATCACGGTTTTAGTGGCTATTGGCGTTGCCACTTGATCAGCTTTGCTGTCTCGCGCTTCAATCTCACCATCGAGTTTTAAACGCTGCCCGACCCGCACACTACTACTGGTTAAATTATTGAGCTGCATTAAGTAGCTGACTTGCAGATGATATTTGGCAGCAATACTACTCAGGTTATCGCCCGATTGGACCACATAGACCTCAGGCATTTTCACTGTGGTGGCGGTTTTATTGGCTATCGTTGTTTTGCTTGTGTTTTCAACTTTGGCTGGTGCTTCACCGGTCAATCGCAAACGCTGGCCTGCGCGTAAACCGTTACTGCGCTGAATAGCATTAAGATTGGCAATATAGTCCACGGTTAAATTATAACGACTCGCGATGCCACTTAAAGTATCGCCTGATTGCACGGTGTAACTTTCAGGCAGTGTATAGCCTGCAGGCACTGTTAAACTTTGGCCTGCACGTAAACTCGCATTCGTACTGAGCTGATTTAAGGCCGCCAATTCAGTCACAGAAATTTTGGCTTGCTGGGCAATACTGTATAAGCTGTCGCCACGTTGCACGCTATAAGACTCAACGTTGTAACTTGGCTCAAACTTAGCCTCTTTAACAGTTTCTTGAACAGCCTGATTTTCTTCTTTGACTGCTGTGGCAACAGCATTGACTGGCACATTAATTTTTTGTCCCGCCATCAAATTACTGCTTGCGCTTAAACCTGGGGTTAAATCTGCCAAGGCCTGATTACTCAAACCATAACGCGCTGCCAATACGCCTAGATACTCACCACGCTGTACAGTATACGTTTTGGTTTTTATACTACTTTTGCTCGAAGCAGTTTTTTCTCCTTCAAGCTTGGCTTTACTTGATGTATTTAGTTTAAGCTGCAATTTTTGACCAGTATAAATACCACTGGTCACGCTTAAATTATTGTAATCTGCTAACTCTTTTAGACTCAAACCATATTCATTGGCAATGCCAGTTAAAGTATCGTTGGCACGTACCGTATAGCTATTGGGTACAGTTTTTGGTTGAGGTTTTTCCAGTACAGGTGATTGTGGTTTAGCATCGTATAAATAAATGGTGGTTCCCACATATAACACGGCGTTGTCAGCAATTTGGTTCCATTTTGCCACATCACGCCAGTTGACCCCATGTTTCATGGCAATCATTTGCAGGTTGTCCCCTGGCATCACCACATAAGTCGAACGTTTACCTTTTGGTGCCACAACAACCACATCAGACTCGGTTTTAATGATGGTCTTGCCTTGGTTTAACTGTGCTTCCACAGAACTTGGACCGGTATTTTCGGCCACCCCTTTTGGATAAGAGAAACCTTTGGTCAGCTCTTGACCACTTTGTTCAGCAATGGATTGACTGGTTTGTAAAGCGGTGAGCTTAATTTTACCATCCACTGGATCAACAATTTCGGTGCCTTGTGGCGCCAGTTGTTTGAGCTCAGCCACCACTTGGGCTTGTTCAGCTTGTGAGGCAACAGGTTTTAACACCTCATCCACAGTTTTATTGTCACCCTCAGCGCGTACTGCCGCTAAGATTTGTTCACGCTCTTGCGAACTAATCGCAGGTTCGGTACGCACTGGCTGCACATTGGCAGCAGGAGTCACCGCTACAGGAATACGCGGTGCACTTGGAATATCCGTATTGGCAGCAAACGCAGCTAAAGCAGCCGAGCCTTGAGGCGTGGTGGTGCGTGTTGTGCTTGCTGTTGTCGTGCTTGGGGTCGATGTTACTGCGGTACTGGTCGGTTTTTGTGTATTGGCTAAAACCGGTGGTTGTGTTGTCTTGGTAGGTGTCACAGCCTTAAATGAACCACTTGGTGCTTTAGCTTGTGTGCTTGCCAACATACTACCGCTATGCAGGGTTTTTAAACGTGCATCAATTGTGGGACTCAGATCAGCTGGAATTAAAATTCGCATTGGGCTGCTGGCATCAATATGTTCACCACGATGGCCTGGGTTAAGTTGATATAACTCAGCACGGCTAAGGCCAGTAATACGGGCAATATCATTGAGTGCCACTGGGCCAACCTGAATTTCTCTAAAGTGCGGACGGTTAGCAATTGGCGGCAAGGTCACATTATAGGCACTTGGATTTTTAATAATTTGTGCCACCGCAATAAAGCGCGGTACGTAATACATGGTTTCTTGCGGTAATTTCAGTGACCAATAATCGGTAGGTAAACCTGCAGCCTTGTTACGGTTAATGGCTTGTTGAATACGACCTGGGCCTGCATTATATGAAGCCAGTGCCAATTCCCATGAACCAAACTGGTTATATAAACTCCCTAAAAACTCGTATGCTGCGCGGGTGGATTCCACCACATCACGACGACCATCATATTGACTGGTTTGTTTTAAACCATAAATCTTACCGGTACTTGGAATAAACTGCCACAGCCCTGCTGCTGCTGCCGAACTGGTGGCTGCTGGGTCATATGAACTTTCAATAATAGGTAATAAAGCCAGTTCTGTAGGTAAACCACGGCGCTCCGCTTCCTTAACCGTATGGTACAAATAGCGTGAGGCACGGGCGCTTAATCGATCAATATAAGGTTGACGCGAAATAAACCAACCACGCTGAGCATTAATGCGTGCATCGCTTCGGCTTAAATCCATTTTAAAACCGACCAGCATACGCTTCCAGACGTCGCCATGCTTTAATACCAACAAGCGGTCGCCTTCTACAGCACGCATATCGGTTGCCGAGAGTAAGTCTTCTAAGCCATCCATGCCTGTGGCACCGAGCATCTGTGATTGTTGTGCTTTAGTGGATGATGCTGAAGGTGCGGACGAACAACCGCTGATTCCTAATGCAACCAACGCTGAACCCAATACGGTCAGTTTAAAAAAAGGTCCTTTTGACTGCCACAGCTGCGTGGTTGCTTTATACATAAACAGAATCCAAAACTACGACTAAAATTATTGTTGAGAGTGGTCATTGTAGAGGAGCATGCCCCAGACTCAAGCGGATAATTTAGCGCGATTTGAGGATTAATGTTACAAGAATTTAAAAAAACTCCGCTTAAATGTATGCAAGCACAACACGCTCTGACTTTTCGGTTTACAATGTCGAGTTCTAAATTCTGCTGTTTTTGCCTACGGATCAAGTTATGACTGAAACAATCACTTTATATGTAGATGGCGCCTGTCGCGGCAATCCTGGCCTAGGTGGCTGGGGTGCCTATCTCATTTATGCTGATCAGTCTGAGAAAAAACTCTGTGGTGGTGAACATAATACCACCAACAATCGCATGGAGCTTACCGCTGCGATTGAAGGCATTCGTGCTTGCCCCAAAGAGGCGCACTTGATCATGTGGACGGATTCGACCTATGTACAAAAAGGTATTACCGAATGGATTGTGGGCTGGAAAAAGAAAAATTGGAAAGGCGTTAAAAATCCAGATCTTTGGCAAGCACTAGATCAAATTTGCCAAGGCCGCAGTATTGAATGGCATTGGGTCAAAGGTCATGCTGGACATGCCGGCAATGAAATGGCCGATCAACTGGCCAATTTAGGCGCAGACCAAACTGCACAAGGTCAAAGCACTACACCCCTCATAGCTCCAACAGCACCTGCAGCTGAACAGGATTGGCTCTTAGATGACCCTTTTGGCTTTGATTTGGCAGAAGATATGTTTGATGCCGAAGACCAATTTGAGCCAGAAACCGAAACGGAAACCGAAACCGAAACCGAAACCGAAACCGAAACCGAAACCGAAACCGAAACCGAAACCGAAACCGAAACCGAAACCGAGCCTAAAGCTCATTCAGCAGTTCATCCACAGATTGTCATGACTGAGGCCAAACTCGATTTACATGGCCCACGTCAGCTCATTTTAGATACTGAAACCACCGGTTTTTATTTCCAAGATGGTGACCGCATTGTGGAAGTCGGTGCAATTGAAATGATTAATCGCAAACTGACCGGTCGCTCGATTCATATTTATATCAATCCAGAAAAACCCGTGGGTGAATCAGAAAATATTCATGGTATTTCTGATGAATTTTTAAAAGACAAACCTAAATATGCCGAAATTGCGGATGTCTTATACGACTATTTAAAAGGCGCTGAAATTATTGCCCATAACGCAAACTTCGATATGAATTTCTTAGACATGGAGTTTGAGCGGGTCGGTTTAGGCAAGTTGTCTGCTGTCTGTAGCGTCACTGATACCTTGGCTATGGCCAAAGCCAAACATCCGGGGCAAAAAAACTCACTTGATGCTTTAGTGCGTCGTTATGAAATTCCAGAGCGTGACCGTACCTTCCACGGTGCCTTACTCGATGCCGAAATCTTAGCCGACGTGTATTTGGCCATGACTGGCGGTCAGGTTGCCTTTGATATTGAAGCACTCTCTCACAGCGAAGAATATAATGCTGGCGGTGGCCGAGTAGTTGAAGGAGATGGTTTGCCGGTGATTTTACCTTCTAGTCATGAATTAGAACAACATGAGAACTGGGTCAATAAATATTTAGAAAAGCATGGTCAACCTTGCTTTTTTGCTAAATAAAACTGCAATATTTGTAACTCTTTTGTATTTAAATACAAAGGAGTTACGTTATAGTGAAAGCAATAAACAAACAGTATGTGTGAGCATACCTTTACGGATAAAACTTTTAGGATAGGTGCAGATCCATGTCTTACCAAACCTCTATTCACTTTGACCCAACAGCCCTACTAATAATAAAAAATGAAGTAGATAGCTCAATTGATCTGGTTGAAGCTGCTGTTAGTAGCTTAGTTGAAGATCAAAACCTACCTTTTGGCATTGAAGACGCGCTGAATCAATTTGAACAATGTGCCCAAGTTTTGGCTCTGATTGACATGCCAAGTGTGGCAAACCTTGCACAATATTGTGCTGAATTAATGCGTAAAATTATGCACCAACCGGATGATATCCATCTACCGGATGTGGTGGCGTTAAGTGATGGAACCAGTTTACTCAAACGTTATATTGAGTTTATTTGCCTACGTGAAGTACAGATTCCACAGTTTTTATTGGCCACGCTCAATCGCCTAGAACTTGCCCTTGGCCGTCCACTTACGCAAGAAGGTCATCAACTGGCACCTTTATTGGCCTGTGTCACCCCAAACTTTCGTTTACCGGATGCACCAGATTTAGAAAAATCAGGCTATGTACAACGTCTTTACAAACTCTCTTTGGTTAAACTGCTGACTGAGCAACACAAAGCACTTGATTTACAAGCCATCAAAATCGTGGCCGCTTATCTTGCCTCTATGAGCACGAATACCCCAAGCCATCAATATTGGCAGCTGTTATTGGTGGCATTTAACTCTATTGAGCAACTGTCTTTAAATGGACCACGTTTACAGAGCATGATTGCCATTGAGCGTAATATTGCAGCGTTTTTAGCAGCGCCACAGCGCTATCAAGCTCCTTTGGATCAAGTGGCGAATGTTTTAAGCTTGTGTCTGAGCCAAGAAACGCCAATGTCCCAGCATATCCGTGAGCAACTTGGTGCTAGTGAAGATTTGCTTAGCGATACACAACTACAGGTCTTTAGCCGTCATTTATATGGTCCAGATTTTAATACTATCCATACCATGACTGAATTGGTTAGCCAAGAAATTAGCCAACTACGCAATGACATTGAATACAACTATCAAAATATGTCACCTGAGAAAGCCCAAGAATTGTCGGCCAAATTCCATGAACTGGCCAATATCTTTATGGTGCTAAATTTAAAAGACGCCGCTCAAGAACTACGTCGTCAAGCCCAATCACTTAATCCAAGCCATTTAAAAGATCCAAACTTTGCGCAGCAAGTCATGAATTGTATTCAATCAACCATGAACTCCATTGGAATTTTAGAGCGCCAACATACCTCTAGTCGTTTACAACTTAGCGTTAACAACATGAACATCTCTTTAGATCGTTTAGATGAAGCGCATGAAGTTTTACTCAATGAGACCAAAGCCTTGATTGAGCTGTCTAGTCAAAGTTTAGTCCAATATTTACAAAGCCAAGACTTAAGCACCTTAGAAGCGATTCCATCGCAATTACGTGAAATTGGGGGTGCCTTATTGTTCCTTAATGCAACATCAGGTCAACGTTCATTGAGCCTTACTGCTGATTTTATCCAAGCACGTTTAGCAGCACAGCAGCCTATTCATCCAACTGAAATGGATGCTTTGCTTGAGCCTTTAGCAAGTGCTGATATGTGGATTGACAATTTGAAAAATAAACAACCTGTTCTGCATAACATGTTTGATGTAGCATTACAAAGTAGTCAAAAACTGAAGAATGTTGCCTAATGTCAATCGCTTATATCTTTCATCAACAACAGCTGTTAGTCGATCAAAATTTTCAATTGCCTGAAGTTGAAAGACTCAGCAGCGATTTGGATTTAAATACGGGCAAGGATGTGATTGCCCGTGACTTACTGCCCGATGAAAGCATTCCTGAAGGTTTGCAATTGGTGCCCATTCGTCAATTGCTTACCCTCTGGAATAGCAAGCAGTTTGAGGATGCTAGCCGTGCTGTACAACTTCTAGAGTGGCGTCGTAATCATAAGTTTTGCAGCCATTGTGGCAACAAAACGGTGCCTCATAGCAAAGAATTTGCCATGATTTGCCCAAGTTGCAATTACCATCAATATCCACGGGTGCAACCTTGTGTGATTACGATTATTACTCGGGGTGATGACGAAGTGTTACTGGCACGTAATGCACGTAATCCACGCCCTGTATATGGTTTGATTGCAGGTTTTGTCGAAGTTGGTGAAACTTTAGAAGAAGCGGTACGCCGTGAAACTTTAGAAGAAGTGGGTATTGAAGTGAAAAACTTGCAATATTTGGCCAGTCAGCCATGGCCCTTTCCCAGTAATTTAATGTTAGCATTTCGTGCAGAATACGCCGGCGGCGAACTTCAATTACAAGAAGAAGAAATTGCCGATGCAGCTTTCTTTAAATTTGATCAACTGCCTGAAATTCCATTTGCAGGCAGTATTGCGCATGCCATGATCATGCATGTCACGCAAGGTCATCCTGTAGCAGACGACAGCAAAGCTTGGCTTTAAGGCAATGCTTGATCTAAAGCCTCTAGAATCTGCTTCTGGGTAGAAAAATAGCGGCAAAACAGCGGTGCCACCGACCCCATCAAACTAATATGCCCAGTACGCGGCACAGTAATAATGGCACTATGATTGCCTTTGGCTTTCAGTGCTTGATCAAAATCAATGGCATTTTTAGGATGCACGATGCTGTCATTGGCTGCCACAAATAAGTAATGTTGAATAGTATTCGCTTCAACAAAATAATAAGGCATGACATGGCGATAATGCAGCGTTTGATCAAAAGCATCCGCACATAAAGGATCACCTTTATAGTCAAAATGATATGGCCCTGCCAAACCAATGACGGCGCGAATATTCTCTCTACATGCCAGTGTATACGGTGTAGGATGATAAAGCGCCGACATGACATTAAATGCCCCTGCGGAATGTCCCATTAGCACAATATTTTGTGTAGAAATCTGATGCTGCTGTTGCTGGGCATGCAAATAGTTTAAAGCCAAGCTTAAATCATCAATTGAGCTTGGAAAAATATGGGCGGGTGCGAGGTGATAGTTAATCACCGCCACATGAAAGCCTTGCTCAGCAAAAGCCGCCCCGACAAAGCGATAATCTTGTTTATCCCCATGTGACCATGCCCCACCATGTACAAATACCAGTAAAGGCTGGCTTGGCCGAGGTTGGTGAGTGACATATAAATCCAGCATTTGCCGTGTGGCTTGCCCATATTTGATGTCACTTTGTAGCTGATAACCTGTTTTCGCAACAAAATGATTGACTGCGTAAGTGCCCAAATCATAAAGACGAAAATCTTTGTAGCGCTCGCGTGCTATAGCAAATTTTTGCTTAAATTGATGTAAATTCAATTTAGAGCCCATAGCTTGGCTCTTGCTGTTCAGGGTCAATCGCAACAGGTGTAGCAACACTTGGTTGTGACACTGGGGCAGTTAAATAATTACTGTTACTATTGGCTTGTTGTTCAATATTATCCACCAAGGTCACAATTTTACTCACGTTACCAACTTGCTGTAACACTCGATTCAAGTCTTCAATTTCAGGGCTATTTAAGCGTCCCATCACATACAAGACGCCATTTTCAGTATGTACACGTACTTTAGAATCTGCCACCACAGGTGCTTTCATCAGTAAGCCACGGGTATTAGCGGTTACAGTGGTGTCTTGCATAATGGTGCTATAACCAATTTGGCTGCCCACCGTAATAAAATTATGTACGGTTTTTACATCAGTCATGGCGCGTACATTGTCTTCTGCCAATTGTTTTAAATGCTGATCAGGCACTTGGCCAGTTAAAAGTACATTGCCATGAAAGCTTTCAACATTGACACGGGATTGATTAAAACGGGCATCGAGCTTATACAGATTAATTTTTGCTGTACGTTCAATTGAAGAGTCAATAAATACTTGACCCAGCGAACGCGCGCCACTGTCCACACCCACAGGCGCACTGCCTGTGCCTTGAGAAATAAAACTCGCACAGCCAGATAAACTGGCCACACATACTACAGTTACAGCAATACGGCTAAACACGCGATCCGTCTCCTCGTCCACTTGTTATTGTCAACATTTTCAAAGCCTAATCAAGTTTGTATCAAAAGTAAAAGCATTTTCAATCCAAGCCAAATCATAAGCGCTAGGCAAAAATGACTGCTGTGGTATTTTTGCAATAGGTTGTAAAAAGTCGATACAAATCACATCAAAACGCAGTGCATATGAGTTAAATTGTGGATATTGCTGTAAAAACAATAAAGCGGTATGCATAATTTTGCCTTGTTTGGCGCGGCTAATGACTTCATTGGCCATTCCCCACTGCGTAGGTTGACGCGCTTTGACTTCCACAAAAATTAATTCATCTTGACGGGTCATAATTAAATCAATTTCACCAAAACGGCTATGATAATTGCGCTGTAGCATCTTAAAACCGTGCCGTTCTAAGTAAGTTTGGGCGTGTTGTTCTGCCCATTGACCCAACATTTGGTTGAAGCTCATTCCTTGTTCCTTAGCAATTGCCTGTAATCTACACCCTCTCAGGCACTATTTTCGGGTAAAATAGCCGATTGCCTGTATTTTTATTGTTGAGGAGAGTTGCATGAGTGCTCAGTTATTTGTGGTCGCTACGCCAATTGGGCATTTAGATGACATCACCTATCGTGCGATTGACGTATTAAAGTCGGTCACTATTATTGCCGCTGAAGATACCCGCACCTCAGCGCAACTGCTGAAACATTTTAATATTAATACGCCTTTGACCGCCTGTCATGAGCACAATGAAAGCAACAAGATTGATTTGCTGATTCAGCGTTTATTAAATGGTGAAAACATGGCGCTCATTAGTGATGCAGGAACGCCTTTGATTAGCGATCCGGGTTTTAAATTGGTACGGGCCGCACAAGAAAACGGTATTCGTGTGATTCCTGTCCCTGGGGCATGTGCAGCCATTGCTGCCCTAAGCGCTGTGGGCCTACCAAGTGACCGCTTTAGTTTTGAAGGTTTTTTGCCCTCTAAGCAATCTCAACGCTTGTTACATCTCAATCGTTTAAAAGATGAAACACAAACTTTAATTATTTATGAAGCGCCACATCGTATTTTAGATTGTGTACAAGATATGGCAGATGTATTCGGTGGCGATCGTCCTGTAGGTTTTGCGCGTGAGATTACCAAAACCTTTGAAACCATTAAAAAAATGACTTTGGCTGACTTGGTAGAATTTATTAAGAATGACCATCATCAGCAAAAGGGTGAAATTGTGTTAGTCATTGGTGGTGCTACAGTTGAAAAAGATTTAGAACAAGAAAAACTCGATCAATTATTAACGCGTTTATTGCAAGATTTATCGGTCAAAGCTGCTTCGCAGTTGGCAGCCGATTTAACGGGTATTAAAAAGAAAGTCGCTTATCAACGTGCACTAGAGCTCACCGACAAAGCATAAAAAAAGGCCTCGCAATTGCGAGGCTTTTTTTAGTCACGTACATTTTCATCGGCAGGCACTTCGGTGATACGACCACCCCGTGCTAAGAATGCTGCCACTTCATCTTCTAAAGCTTGGCGTTGCTTTTGTTTCGCCGTTACAGTGAGTGTTTCTGCTTCAGCAAGATCTGTATCGCTTGGTGCATCTTCACTGACACTCGCGCCTTTTTCTGCGGCTTTCGCTTCGTCTTCGTCTACCGCAATTTCGTCTACTTCATCATAATCATTGGCATCAGTCATTATAATCTCCCCAGAATGACATCATCTTTAAATTATGAAGAAATTTAGCAAGCAATTGGCCTTTCGCCTAGTAGTATGAGTAACAAAATTGTACTTTTTTTAATCAAAATCGTAACCATTTCTTGATGACTGCACAAAAAACGAGTGACTTAGGCTATATAGCATAACGAGTATTTTTCAAACCATTTAAACCGGCCGCTTGCTGCATAAATAAATCTTTAGCTAACGCAGACTGCTCAACGGTTTTTAGCCCAAAATTACGTGCCCAAACCACAGGGGTCAAACGACTTGTTTCTAGCCAACCCAGTAGCGACATACTGTGCATCATGGCTTCATTTTGCCCTTTACGTCGATGTTCATAATGTCTTAAGGTTTGTAGATGCGCCCACACGCCACGTTCACGATCGCGTAATAAGGCATCACAGAGTACCGCAGCATCAAGGCAACCAATATTCACCCCTTGACCTGCCAACGGATGAATCACATGCGCAGCATCCCCAATCAGCGCTAAACCATCGCGTACATAGGTTTTGGCTGCACGGGCTTTAAGCGGGAAAGTCGCACGCGGTGTCGCTTGTAATACTGCGCCTAACATATGCTGACTTTCTAAGCTGAGTAATTGGCAAAATGCAGCATCATCTAAGTTGGCATATTCTTCGGCATAGTCATCAGGCAAGGTCCAAACAATCGATTGCCAATAGCCGTCTTGTTCAGGCTGCAAACTTGCCATAGGTAAGTAGGCCAAAGGACCCGTTTCTAAAAAGATCTGCCGTGCCACATGTTGATGTGGCTTTTCGGTACGAATCGCGCAGCTTAAACCAGCCTGTTGATAATCTAAGACATCTAAGTCTATAAAGGCCTGTTCACGCACAAAGGAATTAGCACCATCAGCACCAATCACTAACTTGGTGGTGAGCTTTGTGCCATCTGCTAAATGAATAAACCAGACGCCATTGCCCTGCTCAACGCGCAGCACCTTGACGTGGGTACGGTAATCCTGCACCGCGCTTTGCATTTGGCTTTGAATCGCGAGATTTAAAATGCTTGGCTCAACCATTGACCCTAAAATATGCGCTTGCCACGGCGTCTGAGCACTTGCTTGCCCAAACATAATCTCACCATAGCCATTTTTATTCCACACCTGCATGCCGCTATAGGGCATGTGACGTGCAATATGCGCCCATACGCCAGCGGTTTTAAGTAAATGAATACTAGCTTGGCTTAAAGCCAACACCCGTGAATTGGGCTGCGCTAACACACGTTTAGCCTCCAACACAGGCGCTGCATCTAAAACCGTCGCTTGTACCCCGCCCTGCGCCAGCAATAGTGTAGTAAGACCACCTACTAGACCACCGCCAATAATGACAACGTCTAAGACCTGATCTGTCATGCTTTAAGCCCCATGGCATAGTTGGCAACTAAGGGTTTAAAGCCCGGAATGGTTTCAAATGCCACAAGACCTGTGTTACGAATCAGTTTTAAAATAATATTTTGATTGCTAAAACCGCGCACCACTAAATCACAAAAACGGATCACGCGTTGTTGATCTTTGAGTCTGGCTTGCTCATAAGCTTTGAGCATACTTGGTTCACCAATATCGCGTTGCTCGGCCAATTGCTCGGTCAAGAAACGGCGCAACACATACGCATCACGTAAACACAAGTTAAAGCCTTGGCCTGCTACAGGATGAATAGTATGCGCTGCATTGCCCATCAATACCACACGCCCCACGGCTTGTTTTTCGGCTAACACTTGTGACAATGGATAACTAAAACGTTTACCGGTTTTTTCAAATTTACCTGCGCGGTCGCCATAGGTTTGCTGTAAAGCATTTAGGAACTGCTGATCATTTTCTTCACCCAGCCACTCATGCTCGGTGCCTTTTTTGACCGGCCACACCACAGAACGACGATATTCACCCGGTACAGGCAACAAAGCCAATGGCCCTAAGGCACTAAAGCGTTCAAAACCAATATGTTGATGTGGCTTTGAGGTTTGTACAGTCGTGACAATGGCAACTTGGTCATATTCATGGGTAGAAAAACCAATGCCTAAAGCTTTACGACAGAATGAATCACGTCCGTCGGCGGCAATCACCAATGGCGCTGCAATCTTTAACATTTCATCAGCACGTTTAGCTTCAATGTAAGCGTGGTCTTGATCTTGCGTTAATGCGGTCACTTGTACCCCATCAATCAGTTCAATATTTGCATGCTGCCGCGCTTGGCTGAGTAGAATACGACCAAGCCATGCATTTTCAATCACTTGACCAAAGCTTTCGACTTTTTCTTTTTCAGCAATTAAGCGTGCCTTACCAAAACTGCCTTGTTCGCTAATATCCACTTGTAAAATTGGAGTGGCATATTGTTGCAAGACATCCCATAAACCCAATTCTTGATAAATTTGTACACTACGACGTGACAATGCAGTATTTCGGGCATCAAAACTTGAGTGATACGGGGCTAAATTGGCATCATCATAATTTGGATATGAAATCGCTTCTAACAGCTTCACATGAATGTCAGCTTTGGCCAGCATGAGTGCCAAACTTAAGCCCACCATTCCACCACCAACGATGACAACTTGTTGTTGCAACATATGCATTCCCTAAAATAAAAAAGTCTTATTATGCTTGCGCCATCAGCGCTTCGATATCTTCTACTGTTTTGACCACAGCTTGAGTTAGTACCAATGGGCCATTGGCAGTTGCCACTACATCATCTTCAATACGAATACCAATACCACGCCATTTTTCATCGACTGTCTCATCGTCTGGCGCGATATAAAGTCCTGGCTCTACTGTGACCACCATACCTTCTTCGTAGTTACGCCATTCACCATCGACTTTATAGCGTCCAACGTCATGCACATCCATACCGAGCCAATGCCCTGTACCATGCATATAAAATTGACGATAAGTTTCTTGGGCAATAATTTTTTCTTTATCGCCTTGCATAATGCCTAGATCAAGTAAGCCTTGTACCAAAATATCCACTGCTACATGGTGCGGCTCTTTATAAGAATTACCAACTTGTACTGCATTAATCGCGGCAATTTGTGCATCTAATACAATGTTATACAGGGCTTTTTGTTCTGGGCTAAATTTACCATTCACTGGGAAAGTACGGGTAATGTCTGAGGCATACAGTTCATATTCACAGGCTGCATCAATTAAAACCAAATCACCGTCTTTCAGCTCTTGGTTATTTTCCACATAATGCAAAATACAGCCATTTTGACCACCACCGACAATACTGTTATATGACGGCACGCAACCATGTTGACCAAATACATAGTTGAGCTCAGCTTCCAGCTGATACTCCATCATGCCCGGTTTCACCGCTTGCATCGCACGGGTATGTGCTTGGGCAGAAATGTCTGAGGCAATTTGCATTAAGGCAATTTCTTGCGCGTCTTTATGCAGGCGCATTTCATCTAATAATGCATCAAGTTGCACAATTTTTTCTGGGGCACTGGTGCCACGGCGTGATTCACCGTTGGCACTGGCAATCCATTTGGCTACCCGTGCGTCAAATGCTGCATTTTGACCCACGCGATAATACAACTGATCTTTATCGAGAAACTTCTCAATGATTTCTTCGTCAAGTAGCTCAATGGCATAGGCTTCATCAGCCTCAAAGTCGTCAATCGCGCCATCGACCCCTGCACGATAACCATGCCAAATTTCCATGTCACGATCACGTTCACGGCAGAACAAGCTATAGCTATAACCTTCCTCGAGATCATCAAAGGTTTCAATCACTGCCACAGCTTCAGGTTCAGCAAATCCAGTTAAATAGAAAAAGCTACTATCGGCACGGAATTTGTAATCGGCATCACGGTTACGCATATACACCTGATTGGTGGCAATAATCGCAATACTACGTGGTCCCATCTGTTCGGCTAAACGATCACGACGGGCTTGAAAATCAGCTTGAGTCAGTTTTGTCATTGAGAAGTTCTTCTTAAAAAGTTGTGTTTGCCTTAGCTTGGACGATGCGGGGTAAACATTTCCACCACATCTTGTGCAGTTTCACCATTCATCGCTGCAGCAATACGAGATTTTGCTTGGTAATTTTGTAACAAAGAACTCTCAGCCACTGCAACCTTTTTACGTCCCATCGACAAGCTAATTGGAATTAAACGTACAAACTCATACAACTCAAGATAGCTTTGCTCACCCTCTTCGTCATTGTCTGATTCGTCAAATTCAACCGCCGCAACATCTTGCAGATGTTCAATTAATTCTAGTTCATCAGGACGGATATGACCTGATGCCAAACCAAAACCTAGCACCACGCCTGCAGCCCAATCCGCCAAGGCTTGTACACGCTCTGCGAGAGGATGTTCATCATCTGGCAGCAAAGGTAAATAATCCAGCTCATCTTCAGATAAAGCATGTGAGATATCTTCACCTTCTTGTGCCAATAGCTCTAAGCCTTCATCATCAAGTGCGGGCACATTGAGTGTAGCTAGGATTTGCTGCCATTCATCTGCCGTTGGTGACTCAGTCACACACACCACACCTGTAACTAAACCATGTAATTCGCTTGGGCTTGAAATTTCTTCAATCTCAGCAAAATTACCTTCCCACTCGTTCCAACCTGAAATATCGTCTTGCATTCGCTTATCCAATCTCTATACTTCGTATATATTACCTTTGTTTGCAATACTGTGCGACTCCGTTATGTTAGAAGAATTACAGCGTCTTCAGGCGCATATTGGTGCGTTAAAGACGCGCCTTGATCACTATGAGCAAGAAAATCAACTGCTGCATAGCGCCAAAGCAACCGAGGCCGAGCAACATCATGCCGAAATTGTGCAAAAAACTGGCATTATCACGCAAAAGCAGCAGGAAATTGATCAACTGACTGAAAAAGCCAGCCAAACTAATAAGCAATTGAAGCAAATGACTCACGATGCTGCCGCACTTGCTGATCGATATAATCGTTTAGAAAAAAGCTGTACTGATCTAAAAAACCGCTTTCAAGAGATTTTATCAGAGCGTAATGAGCTGCGTACGCTACAAGAAAAGTTACAAAATGAGCAGCGCCAAAGTCAGCTAGAAATTAATGCTTTGCAACAAGAACGTGGCCGTTTGCTACAAAAAAATGAATTAGCACAAGCCAAAGTGGAAGCCATTATTCAACGCTTAAATATTTTGGGAACTGCTCAAGATAAACATGCCGATGAAATTGGCAAATTAGCTGAACTCAGCGATCGGAATGAGGGCGTATAAATGAGTGAGCAAATTCCCGTAGAACTTCGTGTACTTGGACACAGTTTTCGTTTAGCTACAACACCAGAAAAACAGCCTGAGCTTGAACGTGCAGTTGAACTGTTAAACGAGAAATATGAAGAGTTTCGTCGTAAAGCACCACGCATGGAACCAAGTAAGTTGATTATTATGGTGGCCCTAGAATTAATGCAAGAAGTGTTATCATTAAACAAAAGTGTACAAGAATATGAACACTGCGAAATTTTGCTCAGCAATGTATTAGCTGAGTTGGATCAATATGTTGCTGAAAAAAATCCACTGCCACAAAGCAATTAATTTTGTACAAACTCTAGACAGTTGTAATGCAAGTTTACATTGTTTGGCATACAAAAAGTTGCCAAGCGCATAACTTCAGTTATACTTGCCCTACGTCTGAGGTGTACGCCAGCGGGTCTATTCCCCTGAGCCGATACTTAAACTTACGGATTGTGTTCTGCATATTTAGAGCGTATGCCCACCTCGAGTGGGAAACCCAGCAAGTATGCGTCGCGTCCACCTTGAACTCTTCGGGTTCAAGGGTAATGACATGCAGCGGCACCGTCGGATAAAAAATTCTGTAAAAATCCCAGCATCTACAGCTGGGATTTTTTTGCCTTATACAAAACGCGGCATACCTATCTTATGGGGCTCACTAAAAGTTTAACCCCCTAGCATACGGTGGTGCTCAGCTTCAGCTTGACGTAATTCATCATAATAAGCAGGGTTAAAACTACATGCACTGAACAATGTTGCCAATAATGCAACGTAAATCACCTTTAACATAGCTCGACCTATCTGAGTTCATGAGAAGACTTTTCTTGACTACGCAATATAAATAAAACACAAAGATAGGTAAAACCATTTAATTGAATAAAATTAATCTAAAAAACAAATTAAACCTTTGCTACATTTTTGTGACTTAACTCAACACAATCATGGCTTAAAATAAATGCTCTGTTAAATACAGAAATACAGTAGGCAAGGATTGTCCTACATGAGTAAAACAACAATCAAACGCTCAAACTTCCTTCCACACTTCTGACTTTATAAACTTTGTTATATTTTGAGCGCTATTGATACCAACTGTATAGGTGGATCTATGTTGAACTATAAAATATTACTCCTCACAGCCTCAGTTTTGGCTTTAGCCGGTTGCCACAAGCAAGTTAAACCACCCTCCTACATTGAAGTTCCACCCACTCAACCTGGTTCACCACCAGTTGATTACATTAACTTAACTTCAGATACTTTATTTAAATTTAATGGCTCGAGTTCAAACGATCTATTACCTGCAGGCCGCGCCAAATTAGATGAAATTGCCCAAGGTCTAAAAGCGCGTTATGTCTCGATTCAACATATTGAATTGGTGGGTCATACCGATCGCCTAGGACAGGCTCAATACAACTATAACTTAGGAATGAAACGTGCTAAAACTGTCTATGATTATTTACACAGTCGTGGTATTCCAACCACCATCATGTCCTACAAGAGTGCGGGCGAGAATCAACCTGTAACCGATGGTTGTCCAAATGTCAGCCCACGCGCTAATTTAATTCAATGCTTACAACCAGATCGACGAGTTAGTATTGGAATTCAAGGGGTTAAACGTTAATTTTCATGTAAAAACTCAGCTAATTTAGCTGAGTTTTTACTTTAATATTCAAGTTAATCATTTCACAGCATTTATTTAAAATTGTTACATACATCACAATAAAAGGCTTTTTTTTTAAGATTAAGTCATTTTTTTCTGCTTAAGCTTATTTTTTTTACCAAAATATTTTTTTATTTTACATAGACTTATTTAGGTATCTACATTTTATTCAGTTTTAGCTAGTGTTCATAATTTATACATTGATCTAAAATAATCACAAGGTCATCAGACTGTAATCTTACGAGAGCATTTTGTTAAGCCAAGAGCTAGAAAAAATCATTTAAATAAGTTAACCATACTTGGCTATAAAATGTACTAAAAACTATAAGCGGATGCGCGCAGCATTGCAGTGTATTCAAGTGAAAATAACAACTATAGGTTGAACTATGTTAAATAAAATCATCATTGCTTCGGCGCTCGTCGTGGGACTGTCTGCCTGTACGAGCAAGCCTTATGACTATAGCCAGCCCCCTAAACCGGCTGATTATAGTAAGCCGGCAAACATCTATCCACCGTTTCAAGTTCAACATGCAGGCGCTAAGCCGCTTTATGTACAACGTGATAGTAAGCTATGCCCACCTGATACTTTAGATAAGCAAAAATGTCCAACTTATTTTTATATCAATGATCATAAAGTTGCCGACTTTTACGCCAACAACACCGGTTCTTTCTACGTTAAGCCAGAAACGTATACCTTAAAAGTACGTAACTGTAACACGGGTAAATGTTTGGTGGATGAAGTCAAAATCTGTGTCAATGATGGCTTACGTGACAATAAGCTTGTGTTATCTTTAGACGAAAATAACCGTCCAATTATTAACCACAGCAGTGGCAGCAAAAATATTAACTGTGAAAAACCAGTACCACCACCACCGCCACCACCAGAGTTCATCAACCTAGCAGCAGATACCTTGTTTAAGTTTGACAAATACAATGCTGAAGACTTATTACCAGCAGGTCGTGCTAAGTTGGACGAAGTGTCTGATGTGATCCGCAATGGTTATGTTTCTGTACATTCTATTGAGTTAATTGGTCATACTGACCGTTTAGGTTCAGATCAATACAACTATACCTTAGGTATGAACCGTGCTAAGACAGTACGTGAATATTTAGCAACACGTGGCGTACCTGCGCATTTATTAACCCATTCAAGTGCTGGTGAAACTCAACCTGTAACCAATGGCTGTCAAGGTGTAGCACCACGTGCGAAGTTAATTGAATGTTTACAACCTGATCGCCGTGTAACCGTCGCGATTCGTGGTGTAAAAAAAGTAAAATAATTCTATGATCCTGAGTTTAGCTTTAAGCTCAGGATTTTCTTCTCAGGCTATAAAGCTTATATTGGCTTTATAGCCTTATGATTTCCGCCCTGTTCTATGTCTTTAACACTGTCTCAATTACGCCGACAATTGCGTCAACAACGTCGTCGCATTTCTTCTTTCAAACAACGTCAATCTCAACAACAGACTTTTGCACGCTTACGCCGTCACGCTATTTTTAAGCACAGTCAGCATATTGGGGTGTACTTGCATGCTTTTGGTGAAATTCATACTCAACAATTAATCATGGAATGCTTTGCTTTAGGCAAACAGGTGTATTTACCGATGATTTGCAATATGAATCAGCATTTGGTGTGGGTAAAAATTTCTAAGCAACAATATATCAATCGACGCTTTGCCATGCATCGTTTAGGCATGCAACAAGCCATGCAAAACCGCGCTCGTGCTGTCACTCAACTAGATTTACTGATTATGCCCTTATTGGCTTGTGACCTGCTTGGGACACGGCTTGGCATGGGGGGTGGTTTTTATGATAAAACCTTATCACGCGCAGCGAAAAAACCCTATCGTTTGGGTTTAGCCCATGATTTTCAGCTACTCACGACTCCCCTGCAACGAGAAGCTTGGGATCAGCCCTTAGATGCCTTAGTTACGCCACAACGTTTTCTCACTTTTAAGCGCTAATCTTAAGATAACACTGCAATTTTTATGATTTTCATAGAAATTATTACATTTTACCCTTGTATTTTTAAAATTACCCATCACTATTAAATCATGGCAACACCGTTGTCACCTAGGAGTGCCCATGTCTGAAATTATGATGAATGAAGAAACCTTAGCACTAGAGGTGCCAAGCATATTACCTCTTTTAGCGCTACGTGATGTTGTGGTGTATCCACACATGCAAATTGCGCTGTTTGTTGGTCGTGAAAAATCGATCAATGCAGTTGATGTGGCGCGTAACAGTGACAATCTTGTATTTGTAGTTGCACAAAAAGATTCGCTTACAGAAGAAATTGATCACGATAATTTATATCAATACGGTACTGTCGCGAAGATTGTGCAAGTTGTAAATCACGAAAATGATGAAAACTGTATTAAGGTCCTCATAGAAGGCCTACACCGCGCCAAACTAGAACGCATTATCGACCAAGACAGCTATTTAACTGCTGAGCATAGTTTAAGCCCAATGAGCGTGACGCTTGAGCAAGAAACTCAAGAAAACCATCTGCTTGAATTACGTGCTTTATTTGCCCAGTATGCAGAAGCAAAATTACGTAATGCGCGTGAATTGATTGCAGCTGCCAATAAAATTGATGACTTATTGCAGTTATTGTTCTTTGTTGCGACTCGTGTTCCACTGAATATTGATGTAAAACAAAAGTTCTTAGAACATGACGAGTTTGCAGCACATTTAACTGAACTGATGACTTATTTGCTACAACAATCTGAAGAACAACAGATTGAGCAAACTTTGCATGATTCAGTGAAACGCCAAATGGAAAAAAATCAGCGCGAATACTTCTTAAATGAAAAAATGAAAGTCATTCAGCGCGAACTTTCTGATATGAATGGCGGTGCTGAAGATGATGTCGCTGAAATTGAACGTCGTTTAAGCGAAGCAGATTTACCTGAACATGTGCGTAAAAAAGCTGAAAATGAATTCCGTAAGTTAAAAGCGATGCAACCTGCTTCAAGCGAAGCAGCTGTGGTGCGCAATTACTTAGAAGTGATTCTTGATACCCCTTGGAATAAAGCCAGTAAAGTTAGTATTAACTTAAACAAAGCCCAAGAGATTCTAGATTCAGATCATTACGGGTTAGACGACGTGAAAGATCGCATTGTCGAATATCTTGCAGTGCAATCACGCGTGAAAAAATTACGTGGCCCGATCCTATGCTTAGTGGGTCCTCCAGGTGTGGGTAAAACTTCACTGGGTGAATCTGTAGCAAAAGCCACAGGTCGTGAATTTGTGCGTATGGCACTTGGCGGCGTACGTGATGAAGCCGAAATTCGTGGTCACCGTCGTACTTATATTGGTGCGATGCCAGGTAAAATTGTGCAGTCACTCAGCAAAGTTGGTGTAAAAAACCCACTGTTCTTACTCGATGAAATCGATAAGATGGCGCAAGACTACCGTGGCGATCCTGCATCTGCCTTACTTGAAGTACTTGATCCATCACAAAACAGTAAGTTTAACGATCACTATCTTGATCTAGATTTAGACTTATCTGAAGTGATGTTTATCTGTACTGCCAACAGCATGAATATTCCTGAAGCACTGCTTGACCGTATGGAAGTGATTCGTCTACCGGGTTATACCGAAGATGAAAAAGTCAATATTGCTGAACGTTACTTAGTACCAAAGGCTATTAAGAACAATGGCCTACGTGCTAAAGAGCTGACTGTGCATGAAGAAGCGATCCGTGACATCGTACAACGCTATACCCGTGAAGCAGGTGTACGTAGCTTAGAGCGTGAAGTCTCAAAAATTGCGCGTAAAGTGGTCAAAGAAGCGGTTAGCAAGAAAGCTAAAAATTTACAACTTGAAGTCAACTCAAGCAATCTGCCAGAGTATTTAGGTCCACATAAATTTGACTTTGGTATGGCGGAAGAAACTCCAGAAGTCGGCCGTGTCAATGGTTTAGCATGGACTTCTGTAGGTGGTGAGTTACTCACTATTGAAGTTGCAGCAGTTCCTGGTAAAGGTAAATTTATTACCACAGGTTCTTTAGGCGATGTGATGAAAGAATCCATTACAGCAGCGATGACTGTAGTGCGTACCCGTGCTGAAGAACTGGGCATCGAAGCATCACGTTTTGAAGAAACCGATGTGCATGTACATTTACCCGAAGGTGCGACCCCTAAAGATGGTCCATCAGCAGGTTTAGCATTAACCACTGCGCTGGTATCAGCATTTACCAAAATTGCGATTCGTCCAGATATCGCGATGACGGGTGAAACCAGCCTTGGTGGCCGTGCGATGCGGATTGGTGGTCTAAAAGAGAAGTTATTGGCTGCACATCGTGGTGGTGTGAAACTGGTGTTTATTCCGCAAGATAACGTGCGTGATTTAGCGGAAATTCCAGACAATGTTAAAGCAGGTCTTGAAATTAAAGCGGTAAAATCAATTGATGAAATTTTACCTTTGGCTTTAGTGGAACAACCGAAACCATTGGCCAAAGCACCTTTAGTCAAGGCAACTAATGAAGAGAAAGTTGCGCGTCATTAATTGAGACATCATGTTAAGCAAAAAGAGCGCCACGGCGCTCTTTTTTTATGTAACTTTTTATTTTCTAAACTTGCAATCTAACCTATTTAACCGCACTTTATAACAGGTAATCAAAATACCTTGTTGTATTGTTTTGGTCATCTGTGTCTCCAGACAGATGATCTTTTTAATCGCAGTCCTTTGGCTTTTAAGGACTGCGTTTTTTATGCTTACTGGCTGATACTTTTCACCAAAGCATTGACCAAATTTGCCATTTTTTTATAATCCAAACGTTGAATTTCTACTTCAGCACGGTATTGATTTTTATTACGATATTGACCGGTATCGGTAATTAAAACTGCTGGTAAATCATGTTTCCAATAGCTCAGATGATCCGAATCTTCAAAGATCTTCAGCACAGGTAAACTAAAGCGTTCACATGCCAATTGTTGCATATTTTGACAATACTGCACTGCAATATCACGTGAGGTAATATTGCTCACAACTGCTATAAAATTAGCATGTTCTGGATACAGCCATTTGAGTCCAATCGGATATTCTTGTACGGCAGCATGCTCATAAAACCCAATTTGGTCCAATACATAAATGGCTTGAACGGGTTCCTCGCTCGCCACTAAAGTTTTAGCATGGCGCATACTGCCCATTTGTTCAGTATTAACATACGGTGCAGCGCCCAAGGTATAAAATACAAATTCAACATTATGCTTTAAGCTATTTTTATTTTGACTTAATACGTGTGCAGCCTCGACCACACCTGCCACGCCAGAAGCATTGTGATTGACACCACGGCTTTCACCTTCCACATCGTAATGCGCACCAATAACCACCTTATTGGGATGACCGGCATTTAAACGACAAATCACATTACGATATTGCTTTTGATTCAAATTAAAATTTTGATAATGACACGGAATCGCAAATAATCTCATTTGCTCTGTCAGCCATGCTGCTGTGCGATTGAGCTCCTGTGGATGTTTATAATTTCGTGCATATTGCATTGGTCCTACTACTTGAGTGAGGAATAACTTAATATTGTCTGCGTCTGCTTGGGGGGCTACAGCGTGGGCTGTGGCTAATGTTGCAGCCCAAACTCCAATAAAACATCCGATAATCAAACGCATTTGTTTTTATTCCATGATCAATGTTGTTGCTTTTTTCTTCTATAAAACATAAATCCTGCCTGCTTTTCAAGAGGCTTTTTCCTAAAGTCGCACGCGCGGTATATACTGAGCATTGGATTGATAGGCAAGCATTACGTATGAAAATTCGTATTTTAACCATTGGGCAAAAAATGCCAGCATGGGTTCTGACTGGTTTTGAAGATTATTTCAAACGCATTCAACCATTTGTACAAACACAAATTGTTGAACTACCAATGGCCAAACGCGGTAAAAATGATTCTGAGGCGGACATTTTAAAATACCGTAATATTGAAGGTGACAGCATTTTAAATGCCATGAAGCACAATGAAGTTTTGATTGCTTTAGAGGTGGGTGGTCGTGAATTTAGCACCGAAAAACTGGCTGAAACTATGAAAGGCTGGATGCTTGAAGGCAATGATATTGTACTGGCGATTGGTGGCCCAGATGGTCATTCTGAGGCTGTCCGTAAAGCCGCGGCATGGCATTGGTCGTTATCTAAGCTTACTCTACCGCATCCGATGGTACGGGTGATGCTGATTGAACAACTGTATCGTGCTATGAGCATTAACAATAATCACCCTTATCACCGTGCTGGGTAACGTTTTATATTTAGAACGATATGTTGAAAAACTCACGCTTTCTTGCAACGCAGACATTTGACACAATCCTGTTAATGATTGAATTTGGTATTTAAGTATGCAGCGACACACTCTCCCCGGCTTATTTATTTCTCATGGCTCTCCAATGCTTGCGATTAATCCTGAGCAAGTCGGGCCTGCATTACAACGTTTAAGTCTGAATTTACCTAAGCCACAGGCCATTATTGTGATGTCTGCGCATTGGGAAAGCCAAGCGTTAGAAGTGAGTACAGCAACGCGCCCTGATACATGGCATGATTTTCGTGGCTTCCCTGCTGAACTTTACGAGATTCGTTATCCCGCGCCCGGTGCTCCAGAAATCGCTGAGCAGATTTTACAGCGTTTCAATCAAACAGGTTTAGCTGCGCATGCCAATAGCAGTCGACCCCGTGATCACGGAGTATGGATGCCACTTTTACATCTGTATCCTGAGGCAGACATTCCGGTCATTGAAATCTCTTTACCCATGCACATGAGCAGTCAAGAGATTTATCAAATTGGACAATGCTTAGCAGAGTTTCGTCAACAACAAATACTCTTAATTGGTTCTGGCAGTATTACCCATAATTTACGTGAATTGGCCTGGGATGGACGTCCTGCTCAAGTGCCGGAATGGGCTTCGACTTTTCGTAACTATGTGGTGCACAAGTTACAACATCACGATATAGATGCAGTGCTCGATTGGCAGAACATTCCCTTTGTCGCTCGAAATCACCCGACTATTGAGCATTTTGCACCGCTGTTTTTTGCTATGGGCACCGGGCCACGCTTTAGTATTGTGCATAGCAGCTTTAGCATGGGTGCCTTAGGCATGGATATCTATCGTTTTGACTAAGCTTAAACCCAAGCTGAGAACGGATACATTTTGCTACTAAATCAGGCAGAGTATCCGTTTTTTTTTGATTATATTAAAATCTATACATTCAACATAATAGAAGACGTATCTCATGCGCTTATCTTATTTCGCTATTCTTTTATTGCCCTTGTCTTTGGTCGCTTGCCAAGCAAATGACATTCAAACTGTACGAGATCATGCCGTGCAAATTTTACAACATCAAAATCCAAGTAAAACACTGAGCGCCTATACTTGGCAAACAGACACTGGGGCAAAAAAGCCCATGTTGTTACGCTTTGGTTCAGATGGTCGCTTAACTGTTAGCACCACCTGTAATACGCTCTCTACCGCATGGCGAGTAGAGAATAACGAGGTCATCACAGGCAATACCATGATGACCCAAATGGCCTGCTCAGCAGCAGACATGCGTCAAGAAGCAATTGCTGCTAAGTTGCTAAACGATCGAAAAGTACCTTTTATTTTAGATGCTACAGATCGTCAAAAGCCCACCTTAACTTTAATGGATGCCACCGGACAGCGTTATGTATTTAGCGGCACCATGACTGCGGAAACACAATATCAAGGTGAAGGTCAAACCATGTTCTATGAAATCCATCCCAATACCAAGGCCTGTACAGGGGTGGTACGTCAGCAATGTTTACAGGTCAAAGAAATTCGCTATAACCCACAAGGCCTAAAAACCTATCAAGATGCCAATTGGAGTTTGTTCTATGGACAGATTCAAGGCTATGAGCATCATCCAAAAGAACGTCAAGTGATTCGGGTTAAACGTTATGAGATTAAAAATCCTGCTGCCGATCAATCTAAATATGCCTATGTGTATGATATGACCATTGAACGCAGCTTAATCAAATAATCGAGCTATAAAAAAACCGCTCTAATGAGCGGTTTTTTTTCAGATATCAACTAATTCAAAATTAGTAAACACCTTGCGCGAGCATCGCATCAGCAACTTTTACAAAGCCTGCAATGTTCGCACCATCAACATAGTTCACAGTACCGTCTTCTTTGGTACCAAATTTCACACAGTTGCGGTGAATTTCTTTCATGATCGCATGTAAACGCTCATCAACTTCTTCAAAAGTCCAACCTAAACGCAATGCGTTTTGAGACATTTCAAGACCAGAAGTCGCGACACCACCTGCGTTTGATGCTTTACCTGGTGCATAAAGAATTTTCGCTTCTACGAATTTCTCAACGGCAGCCAAAGTTGATGGCATGTTTGCGCCTTCAGCAACACAGATGACACCATTTGCAAGAAGTTTGTCTGCGTCATCAGCATCTAACTCATTTTGAGTTGCGCATGGCAATGCGATATCGCATTTGATACCCCAAGGGCGTTCGCCTTCAAGATATTCAAAGCCATGTTTAGATGCGAACTCTGAGATACGACCACGTTTCACATTTTTCAGTTCCATCACTTCAGCTAAAAGCTCTTCTGTGAAACCATCTTTCACATAAACAGTACCCGCTGAGTCAGATAATGATACTACTTTAGCACCTAAATACATTGCTTTTTCAGCAGCATATTGTGCAACGTTACCTGAACCTGAAATGGTCACGACTTTATCTTTAAAGCTTTCACCGCGAGTTTTTAACATTTCTTCAGCAAAGTAAACTGTACCGTAGCCTGTTGCTTCAGGACGTGCCAGTGAACCACCGAAAGTTAAACCTTTACCTGTGAATACGCATGAAGTGTCATTGCTGAGCTTCTTCATCATACCCGCCATGTAACCCACTTCACGGCCACCTACACCAATATCACCGGCTGGGATATCTGTGTTTGAGCCTAAGTGACGGTATAATTCGATCATTAAAGCTTGGCAGAAACGCATGATTTCGCCTTCAGACTTACCTTTAGGGTCAAAGTCTGAACCGCCTTTACCACCACCCATAGGAAGTGTTGTTAAGGCATTCTTAAAGGTTTGTTCGAAACCTAGGAATTTTAAAATTGAAAGGTTTACAGATGGATGAAAACGCATACCACCTTTAAACGGACCAATTGCTGAGTTGTACTGTACACGGAATGCACGGTTTACATGGGTTTGACCTTGGTCATCTACCCAAGAAACGCGGAACTGAATCGCACGTTCTGGCTCGACTAAACGCTCAAGCAAACCGTGGTCTGCGTATTGAGGGTTTTTTTCAATGAATGGCCAAAGACTGGTCATTACTTCTTCAACGGCTTGAAGAAACTCTGGTTGATGTGCGTCACGTGTTTTAACGTAATCTAGGAAGTCGTTAAGGCTGTTGTATTTCAACGCTTAATCCTCAGCAGATAAATGGATCAAAATTGGTCAAAATTTCAATCAATGATGTATTTTGGCGCAGACAATTTAATATCTTTTGTTAACAATCAGCAATAGTTTTTTGAAAAAAACTTTTTTTTAGATTTAATTACAACCATTTAAATTAATTATTGCGACTTTTTTTCATAAGTTATACAACTTTTTCTTATTAATTTTTTCCGAAAAATCGCGCATTTATAAGGCACAAGTTGACCCATTTTTGCGCAAAACATTTCATTTAAAAACATGCTAATATGCACACTTTCTTCTCCTGATTAATTCTTGTTGCGCCGATGGGCAAGATCACGCTATGAACGCTCAAATTTCTCTGATTCAACATCTCGATGCTCAATTACCGCAAACCCAATGTGGACTCTGTGGTCACCGTGACGGCTGCTTACCGTATGCCAAAGCGATTGCCGAAGGAGAAGATGCCAATAAATGTGTGCCTGGTGGCCAGCCAGTGGCAGATGCGTTGGCCGAAATTTTAGCCCGCCCTAAATTAACTGCAGCGCCAAGTGTTTGGCCGATTCAAAGCGATGGTCGTCCACAGCAAATGAAAGCCGTGATTCGCGAAGATGAATGTATTGGCTGTACCAAATGCATTAGCGCTTGCCCTGTAGATGCAATTTTAGGTGCAGGTAAACTGATGCATAGCGTGTTAAGTGATTTATGCACCGGCTGTGAACTATGTATTGCACCTTGCCCTGTCGACTGTATTGACCTAATCCCTGACCCCAAACCTGTACCTAATGAGCGTGAGCGTGCGCAACAACAAAACGACTTACGCGCGCGTTATTATGCGCATATTCAACGCGAGGAAAAACGTCGTTTAGATCGTAAAGGCCCTGTAGTACGGGCTGAAATTGATACCCAACTGTTTGCACAATTTTCACAAGTCAGCGATCAAGTTCCTCATATTCAAATTATTGAAAAGAAAAATGATTTAGTTAAAATCTTGGATGCCAAAAGCACTATTGAGCTGGCCAAAGTACGCACCCAAATTAAAAAGTTAGAAAAACAATTGAGCGTACGCGAAGATGCCAATAAACGTGCTTTACTGGCCAATTTAAATCAACAGCTTTTAGCATTACAGGGAGAATAATATGCTCACCAGCAGCGGCAAACCTGTAAAAAATATGACTAAAAAGCAAGTGCAAACTTTCTTTGAACGCTTACGTGAACAACGCCCAAACCCCACCACTGAGCTTAATTTTTCGAGCCCATTTGAACTTTTGGTGGCAGTCACTTTATCGGCACAAGCCACAGATGTCAGCGTCAATAAAGCCACGGATCAACTGTTTAAAGTAGCCAATACACCAGAAAGCATTTATGCCTTAGGCGTCGATGGTTTAAAGGAATATATTAAGACCATTGGCTTATATAATTCCAAAGCCGAAAACGTCATTAAAGCCTGTAAAATGCTGATTGAGCTGCATGGCAGCCAAGTGCCTAACAATCGTAAAGACTTAGAAGCTCTGCCTGGTGTGGGGCGTAAAACTGCCAATGTGGTGCTGAATACTGCTTTTGGACAACCGACTATGGCGGTCGATACCCATATTTTCCGTTTAGGTAATCGTACTGGCTTAGCTTTAGGTAAAGATGTACTTGAAGTCGAGCAACGCTTACTCAAAGTGATTCCAAAAGAATTTATGTTAGATGCACATCACTGGCTGATTTTACATGGGCGTTATTGTTGTATTGCACGCAAGCCCAAATGCCATGAATGTGTGGTGAGTGATGTATGCAACTGGCCTGATCGGTTTGATTTTGGTGCCAGTAAACCGATTTTGGTGAAAAATATCGATGCATAAGCATCGATATTTTTTTGAAGCTTATTTTTTCTTATTTTTTTCTAATTCTTGTTGTAGTTTTGGGTGCAGTTGATAGTCTTTATTGACGCCTTGTTCACGCTGCTGATGCTGCGTTTGACGTAACATTTTAAAGCTGACGTAGATCAAGCCCAATAATAAAATGATGCCGATCACTACCAATAAAATCGCGCCAATTTTTAGCACATCCAATTCTCAACACAAAAAAAGAGCCCTAATATGACTTAGGACTCTTTTAATGTCAAAACAAGTCAAAAAACTTATTCTGCTTCACCTAAAATCGCAAAAAGATCGGCTTGAACTTCTTCGATTGGGCGTAAACCGTTTAACTTGTCATAAGTTGGTGCATTCTCACCAGATGCTGCACGACCTTGATAGAAGCCAACCAATTGTTCTGTTTCAGCGTGGTATGAACCTAAACGCTTACGAATGGTTTCTTCTTGGTCATCAGCACGTTGTACCAGGTCTTCACCTGTTTCATCGTCCTTACCTTCCACTTTTGGTGGGTTATAAACGATGTGGTAAACACGGCCAGATGCAGGATGCTGACGACGACCTGAAAGACGTTGTACGATTTCTTCGTCAGGTACATCAATCTCAATCACGTGATCAATATTAATACCTTCTTTTTCTAACGCTTCGGCTTGCGGAATCGTACGTGGGAAACCGTCAAAAATACAGCCATTTACACAGTCAGGCTGCGCAATACGTTCTTTTACTAGGCCAATGATGAGTTCGTCTGAAACTAAACCACCACTTTCCATCACGCTTTTAGCTTGTAGACCGAGTTCTGATCCTTCACGAATTGCAGCACGGAGCATATCACCGGTTGAAATTTGTGGGACATTGTAGCGCTTACAGATCAACTGAGCTTGTGTACCTTTACCTGCTCCAGGTGGTCCGAGTAAGATAATGCGCATAATAAAAACATCCTCATGTTTAACATGTATATGACACTTCAAGCGATTGGCCTGTCAGCATCGATTTTATAAGAAAGCCACAAACAAATGTATTAAACCGGCGAAAAATCCGGTCACTCCCCCCAATACAATCAAAATCCACTCATCTTCCTGAAAAGCAGGGCGCAATAGATTTTGAAACTCTTGTGGCGTTAGGTCTCGAATACGATCGCGGAACATTTGATAGATTTTCTGTGCACGGCTCGCATTAAAGGCTGGGTCGCATACAGGCACCATCGTAATTTCAATTGAGCGATCAATCAAGTCTGTCTTGAGTTTTGCGTACTCTTTTGGCCCTAAAGACAGCTGCAATGTTGTGCGTACCAGTGGGGTGTCCATAATTTGGTTAATATGACGCTTAACGATACGGCGTGTGCGATCCTTGCGACTACCATACATCATTTCGGTCATAATTGTTTTTAAGGTAATGAGCTCTTCGGTCACGATTTTGGCAAATACCGTAGACACTTCATCTTGGCGTTTCATAAAGGCGCCTTGAATATTGTAGCTGCCTATACGTGGTACGACGGGTTTAATCCAAGGGAAACTGCGGTCTTGCGTCCGTTCAAAAAACTGTGGATAACGCACTGGATGTGGCAACATTGGATTAAACACCATCCAAATGGCAATCCAATTGGTCAATAAGCCCCATATGGCCGCCCAAAAGGGAACCGTCCAATGCCAAGGCACCACAAACCACACGATCATTTGGAACAAACCAAACACCATGCCAATCAAGGCACTAATATGCCAAATAAAATTAATCTCTTTTTGACCCACCGTTAAAAACATGCGCACCATTAAACGGCGATCGCTTTCCATACGGCGCACAATCATCTCACGCATATCGACTAAACTTTCAACATTCATGGTCAGTTCAGTCACTAATTCTTTTAAAATCGCGGGTAGCTGTTTGTGAGCCTGCGCAAAAATACGACGTTTAATGGCATAAGGGACGTTTTCCCACAAAATAGGATTACGCTCCATCATCACCTCTTCAATGAGGTTTTCTAGGTCAGCATCAACCTGCACACCAATAATTTCTGCCATTTCTTCAGGGTCCATGGCTTGTAAAAATTCTTGTAGTGAGCCAAGTTTAGACAAGGCATTATCGGTAATGACGCCAGAGATGTGTCCCGCTTTACGCGGCACGATCCCCTGCCAACCCACCGGAATTGGCCCAAGATGAAAACCCCAAAAGTTGACGGGGAAAAATACCATTTTGAGTGCCATCCACACATGCGCCCAGGTGACAAATGCAGTCACCGGTACAATACTCAGTACTGCCCAAAAATCGGGTCGATTTAAAAACGCAAGCCACAATTCATGGATGTGCTCAAGCATGTAAGAATTCCAACTATGGTTTGGGGTGGTTTAGGCCAAAAATTGCGCTAATGTCATCGGTAGTTCCATTAAGCTGCTCTATCATAACCATTTTTTTAAGCAGTCGTCACCTAGCTGTGTTGCGAAAATGTATAAGTCGAGCCAATTCATGGCCGAGGCTTGGCTGAGAAAAAGTAAACATTTTGCGTGACAGCGGCACAAAAGATATAGATATGCGCTAGAATATGCCTCTTCGTTTTTTCGATCCCCACTTCAAAGCCGATTGCGTATGAAACAGCACTTGCCCCTTAAAGATGTTCAATTAGAAAAGCGCATTTTTCGCAATCGCGTTTTTATTTCTATGGGGATTGTGCTGTTCTTTTTAGTGTTGTTGGTATCGCGTTACGCTTACTTACAAATTATCAGTTATGAAGAATTTAATACAGCCTCTGATAAAAACCGAATCCGCTTACAACCTCTAGCCCCAGCACGCGGTTACATTTATGACCGCAATGGGATTTTGTTGGCTGATAACTATCCGGTATTTTCAGCAACCCTCAGCCGTGCTGATGTTGATGACATTGACGCGACTTTGGCACGTTTGACGCCGGTATTAAATTTAACTGAAGAGGATATCAAAGGCTTTCAAAGTCGTATTAAAACCTCGCGTAAAACTGAGCGTGTCGCAATTAAGCTCAATTTGACTGAGCAAGATATTGCCCAATTTAGTGAAATTAAATATCAGTTTCCTGGGGTAAATATTGAAACTCAAATGACCCGCTATTATCCACATGGCGAATTATTTGCCCATGTGATTGGTTATGTCGGTCGCATTAACGATAAAGAATTAAAAAAGATTGATAAAGATGCCTACGCTGGAACCAACCTGATTGGTAAAATTGGCGTCGAAAAATCTTATGAAGATTTGCTGCACGGTGTACCCGGCAATGAATCCGTCGAAGCCGATGCCTTTGGTAATGTGCTGCGCCATTTAGGTCGTAAAGATCCGATTCGCGGTAATGATCTGTTTTTATCTTTAGATTATGGTCTACAAGTTGTAGCATCAGAGCAATTGGCCGGTCGTCGTGGCGCAATTGTGGCCATGGATCCCAATACCGGTGAGGTGTTGGCCCTAGTTTCAAGCCCAAGCTTTAACCCCAATTTATTTGTGACTGGAATTAGTACCACCAATTATTCAGCACTACGCGACAATCTTGATCAGCCACTGTATAACCGCGCGGTTCAAGGGGTATATCCGCCAGGCTCTACCATTAAACCAATGTTTGGTTTAGGTGGCATTCATTATGGGTATGTCAATTGGCAAACTGCCATTTCAGATCCAGGCTACTTTACTTTACCAGGTGATAGTCACCGTTTCCGTGACCATAAAAAAAGCGGGCATGGCAGTGTCAACATGCATAAGGCACAAGTGGTGTCTTGTGATACCTATTTCTATGTCTTGTCGTATCGCATGGGCATTGAAAAAATGAATGCGTGGATGCGCCAATTTGGTTTTGGTGAGAAGACTGGCATTGATTTACCAAGTGAAAGTAGTGGCTTGTATCCAAATCCAGAATGGAAAATGCGTACTCGCGAAGCCAAATGGCTCAAAGGCGAAACCATTTCGGTTAGTATCGGTCAAGGTGCATTTACCTCTACCCCACTGCAATTGGCCATGGCTACCGCCATTACCGCCAATCAAGGCTCTAAAGTGACCCCGCATGTGCTACGAGAGAGTCGCGGTGCCAAAAACTTTAAAGTGCATAATGGCACCAATGGCAAAATCAACTTTAATGGTCAACCTGAAGATTGGATTAAAATGCGCGAAGCCATGGTGGACGTGATTCAATCGGGCACAGGTAAAGGCATTAAAAGCGGTTTACAATACCAAATTGCTGGTAAAACCGGTACCGCACAGGTCAAAAGTATTGCCCAAGGTAAACGCTATAATGAAGCACTCCTCACCGACCGTCAGCTCGATCACGGTTTATTTGTGGGCTTTGCCCCAGCGGAAAAACCTGAAATTGCCATTGCAGTGATCTTAGAAAATGGTCGTGGGGGTAGTGCAGCCACTGCCCTTGCACGTCCGATCTTTGATTATTGGTTACTCAAGCGTAATAAAGATCCAATCCGTCCAAGTGGTGCGCAAATTAGCGGTGGCTTAATGACTGCAGGTCTTAAACCAAGTGATCTACCAAGTGGCAATAACATTTTACAAGCCGATCAAAATGCGCTGCCAAGCACGCCGGCTGCGACACAACGAGATTAACTGTTATGAAAAATCAATTGCGTATTATTGGTGGCGACTGGAAACGTCGCCAATTGCCTTTTGCCAGCATTGAAGGCTTACGCCCAACCCCAGACCGTGTCCGTGAAACCTTATTTAACTGGTTAATGTGGGATGTTCAAAATACTCGCGTTTTAGATGTATGCGCAGGTTCAGGAGCTTTAAGTTTTGAAGCTTTATCACGCGGTGCAGCATCGGTGGTGATGATTGAACCTAATTTAACCCAAGCTCAGTTTTTAAAAGATAATCTAGAACTGCTTAAAGTCACCAATCAACGCGCTAAACTCAAAATTAGCACGGCACAGCACACTTTAGCCAGTTTAAAAGAACAATTTGACCTGGTGTTTTTAGACCCACCTTATGGTCTTGATTTATGGACAGAACTGGCTCACTTGGCCGATCCATTAATCAACGATAAAGCCTTGATTTATGTCGAAGCAGATCGAGATTTAAACCAATTGCAATTACCAGCTACATGGCAATTGCTTAAAAATACCAAGGCAGGTATGGTACGTGCCGGTTTATACCAAAAACAAGCCTAAAAAAGGCTGCAGCTGCAGCCTTTTTTTAACGTCGATGTTCATTTTTGTGATTTTTATAACGTCGATCTGAATTATTCCAATCACGTTTATGTGCGTTTTTATAACGTCCTTCGCCTGGTGTTTTAGAGTCATATTTATGCTGATATTGACCACGTGGATGATCATCATAAGGGCTCACAACACAGCCGGTTAGCATTACACCCATCACTGAGCTGAGTAAAAGTGTTTTTAACATCGCAAGTTCCTTTTTTGATATGACAGCTTATTGTCCAGCTCAAAATGCGAGATTCTAAGTAGCTTATGTTGTGATCTGGTACAACACCTGCTGCTTTATATGTTTTGTTGCTGAGTATGTTCACAATTTGCTTAAAGACCAACGACAAACTCCATTACACTCAACGCTTTAGATGAGTGTACCGTATGTTGTGGAGCCTATTTATTCTCGGTGCGCTGGTTGCAGGCTTTATTCAAGGATTAACCGGCTTTGCCTTTGCGCTGATTGCTATGTCTTTTTGGATTTGGGCCTTGCCACCTCAATTGGCTGCGCCTTTAGTGGTCTTTGCTTCAGTATGGTGTCATCTGATTTCCTTATTACAGGAAAAAAGTGCCCCCAAATTGAACCCAAAATTGCTTGTGCCTTATGTTTTGGCAGGTTTAATTGCAGTACCTTTAGGGACTTATTTGCTTGACTTGGTCAATGCTCAGGCCTTTCGTTTGACACTCGGCATTTTTTTGTTGCTGTGGAGTCCTCTCATGTTATTTAACCCTCAAATTAAGATCTTGCAACATAGCGGACGCTATGCAGATAACAGCATCGGTTTTTTGGGCGGTATATTAGGCGGATTGGGCGGTTTTTGTGGCGCCCTACCTTCAGCTTGGGTAATGCTCAAACAGCTCCCAAAAGCTGAACAACGCTATATTTTAAGGCACTTTAATTTTGCCATTCAAATCTTCACTTTGGCTGTTTACCTTGCTCAAGGCACTTTAAACCCTAGCCATTTCCCCTATATTGGGGTGTTATTACTGAGCGTAAGCATACCTGCCATTTTAGGTGCACGTTTATTTTATAAAATTTCAGAACAACGCTTTAAGCAAGTTGTTTTGGCTCTATTATTTAGTTCAGGGCTGTTTCTAACCATAACCAGTTTATATAGCTTTATTCAATAAATAGGCAAGCCCTTGGACTTCCCTATTGGGCTTATTTTACTTTTGCAGTTAAATACTCAAGCTCATAGGCTTTTTGTTTTTCAGCATCAAACTCACCTTGCCACTTACTCATCACCAGTGCCGCCAAGGCGTTACCAATTAAATTGAGGACAGTACGCGCCATGTCCAAGATTCGGTCGATTCCTGCGATAAACGCCAAACCTTCTAATGGAATCCCCACACTGCCTAAAGTTGTCAGCAATACCACAAAAGATACACCCGGTACGCCTGCAATCCCTTTAGAGGTGATCATTAAGGTGAGGACCAAAACTGCTTGTTGACCCAGTGTCAAATCAATCCCGTACAGCTGGGCAATAAAGATGGCTGCAATACTTTGATACAGTGTTGAACCATCTAGGTTAAATGAATAGCCAATGGGTACTACAAAGCTGGTAATGGATTTTGGTGCGCCATAACCTTCCATTTTCTCCATCACACGCGGTAATACCGTTTCAGAGCTGGCAGTTGAATAAGCTAAGATCAATTCATCTTTTAAAATACGAATAATCGTCCAAATATTTAAACCACACATTTTGGCCACAAAACCCAATACACCAAAAATAAAGAATAAAATGGCGGCATAAACTAATGCAGCCAATTTTACTAATAGCAATAATGAGCTAAAACCAAAATTGGCCACAGTCGCTGCGATTAAACCAAATACACCAATCGGTGCAAAGAGCATAATCATATGTGTCACTTTAAACATGGTTTCAGACACTGTAACCAATACATTAATTAAAGGTTGTTTGGTGTCTTGCGGTAATTGGCCAAGACCCACAGCAAAGATCACCGAAAAGAAAATAATCGGCAACATCTGACCACTGGTTAAGGCAGCAAAAAAGTTAGACGGAATTCCCGACAAGACAGTTTGAATTAAACCATGAGATTATTTACTGACGTGATGGGTCGTATCTTGGTACTTTGAAATATCTACTTGAGTCAAGCTTGACATATCAATGCCGGCACCCGGTTGGAATACATTGGCCGCCACCAGACCCACTAAAATCGCAACAGTGGTAATGACTTCAAAATAAACAATGGTACGAAAGCCCAACTTGCCTAACTGATGACCATGATGGGTACTGGCAATACCCAAAATCAACATCGACACCACCAATGGCACGACGATCATTTTAATTAAGCTAATAAAAATAGAGTCTAATGGGTTTAAGACATTCGTAACAAGTGTTTCGCGATATTTAGATAATTAGTGCAGTACAGACCCAAGCACAATACCTAAAATAAGAGCAATAATGATTGGCCATGCCAGGCTCATCTTCAGTTTTTTCATACTTCGCTCTAGAATTTATACAATGGGAGAAAAAATGTCCGCAACTATCCGACAATTAAATATTTAGATTTAATCGCTCGGAAAACGGATTTTGGCTATCATAAAAGATAGATGAATTGTGCGGACAATACAGAAAATGAGCCGATAATTTTGGATAAATCGAATTTATTTGCCTAGATTTTTTTCAGTTTAAGTTAATAATTCAATGCAAAAATCAACATTCATTTAAAACACAAATACTTTCGTTTATAGGTTAATCAAAGTTTAGTGATTGATTTTACGAATTGTTATTCGGTAAATGGTTAATCTGATTCAACGGTATGTAGTGGTTACTCAGTGTTAAGCGCCAAAATACTTTTGTTGCAAGATAAATATTGTTATGGTGAAGTCGCTTAAGTTTTAAGAGATTGATGTCATGCAAATTCAGCAGCAAATTGTCTTGGTAACAGGGGGTGCACGCGGTTTAGGCTTAGCCATTAGCCAAGCGCTATTGCAAGAAGGTGCCCGTGTGGTGGTGAATTATTATCGAAGTGAAGCCAAAGCACAGCAATTACAGGCACAATTTCCGCAACAGGTTTTTATTTATCAAGCTGATGTTACAGATCAAGCACAAGTGATGGCATTATTTGCTGCAGCTAAACAACATTTTGGTCAAGCCATTAGCTCTATTGTAAATAATGCCTTGGTAAATTTTAGTTTTAATGGCGATGCGCGGCCAAAAATCCATGAATTAAAGTGGAGCACGATGCAAAATCAAATTGATGGCGCATTAAAAGCCGCCCTGCATACCACCCAAGCGGCTTTAACCGATATGCAAGCCCAACATTTTGGTCGCATCATTAACATTGGCACCAACTTAGTCCAAAATCCTGTGGTGCCTTATCACGACTATATCAGTGCTAAAGCTGCGTTGTTGGCGTTTACCCGTACCAGCGCACATGAATTAGGTGCCTTTGGTATTCATGTCAATATGCTCTCAGGTGGTTTGTTACAAGCCACCGATGCCAGTTCTGCCACCCCTGATGCGGTCTTTGATTTTATTGCAGCTGCAACCCCAATCCAAAAAGTCATTACACCTGAGGATTTTGCTGCGGCAGTGCTGATGTTTTTATCACCTTATGCACGCGCCATTACCGGACAAAATTTAATTGTCGATGGCGGCTTAGTCAAAGGGTAGCTGTTGATGTTGCTTTTATGTGAATAACATCCTATTTTTTGAGCAGTTGATAAACAAGAGCGTCTTTTTTAGCTATAATTATTTATACAATTGGCGCCATCCTTTTGTTTAACCTCTGCTCATGAAACTTAGCTTTATATTCAGCTTAACCTTGCTGCTGAGTGGCTGCATATTTGGTGCATCACACGAAGTTCAACGTGCAGAAGAGTTACTTGCACAGTTTCAATGCCGTAATGTAGAAAGTAATCAAATTGCACATAGTGCCATTACCACCTATCACCAACAAAGTTTAGCGGCGAGTCGCACTAAGGCTGAAGAATATATTCAAGCCTATAAACAAGGTGACTATGATTTACATCTTTCCTTGTCCAATATGGTTGAGCAACAATATAAAAAATATCATAGTGCATGTCAGGCTTTAGGTGGCATACCCGTAAAAACAGATTAAAAAAACAGGGCGATCTGCCCTGTTTTTTTATAAATAACGTTGATCGACACTAAAATCTTGAGGAAATTTAGGCGAGATCTGTGCATAAAACTGCATAATTTCACGCATATCATGTTCCATATTGCCACTTGGGTAAATGATTTTACCCACCCCTGTTTTTTTCTTATCATAATCCATATAGGCCAAAGCAATCGGCACTCCGGCATTAACAGCAATATGATAAAAACCAGTTTTCCAATGCGTTTGGCGTGCCCGTGTACCTTCAGGAGTCACCAACATCACCAGTTTAGGATGGGTTTTAAATAAGTCAGACATCACCTGTACCATACTTGGGCGCGCCTCACCGGCCTGTTTGGGCGCACGGTTAATGCCAATCCCGCCCATGGCACGAACAAAGGGACCAAACGGAAACTTCATATAACTGTCTTTAATGGTAATTCGTACATGAACGCCTAAAGCTTTTAGTGCTAAACGCGCATATAAGGCATCCCAATTACTGGTATGCGGTGCGGCAATCATCACACATTGATCTAAATCGAGTGGCCAATGATTGTCGATTTCCCAGCCGAGTGCATTTAAACTACGTTCTGCCAATTTTTCAAACATGATCCTACCTCAATTTTATTTCGCGCTGATTCTAACAGCTTGTGTTGAAAGATCACTGCATATTGTGCTCAAAAACCTTCCAGATCATTGCAACATTTAAAAATAACAGCCTAAATAAAATCAAATGAGTACAAAATTTGCACAAAAGCAACTGTTTAAATTAGACAATCTTCGCCAAAATTAGAGAGCTACAGACCAAAAACTAAATCAGGATAACCATAATGAAAATTCAACTGCTCTCTGCTTGCCTTATGACGATTTTGACTTTAACAGCATGTTCTAAACCTGCTGACAAAACCGAAGCCATGAATAACACAACAACCAACACTGAAAGCCAAGCTGCCAGCATGCCAACGAGTGCCAATGACTTAAATTGGGTCGGTGACTATAAAGGTGTATTGCCTTGCGCGGACTGTGAAGGGATTGAAACTGAGCTAGAACTCAAAGCCAATAATACTTACGAGCTGTCAGAAGAGTATCGAGGCAAACAAAGTAATGAGTTTAAAGCCAAAGGCAGTTTTACTTTTGATGCCGAGCAAAGCAATGTCATTACTTTAGATGAACAAGGTCAAAAGCGTAAATTCTTTATTGGTGAAAATTTTGTAGAATTACGTGATATGCAAACAGGCAAAAACTTGGATACTCAGCTGAACTATAAGCTCATGAAAAATATGTAATTTATCATAAGCATTAAAAAACCCAGCCTAGGCTGGGTTTTTTGGGTCCATCAATGCTTAAGATTAAGCAGAGAATTGGTTCATTGTATTTTTCGCGTCATCACCCGCTTTAAGCGCGTTGTCACCAGCGAAGATTTCTTTGTGGTCATCACCGATGTCAGAACCTGCCATTGCTTGGTGTTTCACGCAAGCGATACCACCACGGATTTCTTTACGTTGTACGCCAGCAACATAAGCCAACATACCTTCAGAACCAAAGTAACCTTGAGCAAGCTCGTGAGTAGAAAGCGCTGCTGTGTGGTAAGTTGGAAGTGTGATCAAGTGGTGGAACACACCTGCTTCGCGCGCAGCATCTGCTTGGAATGTACGTACTTTATCATCAGCTTCAGCAGCCAATTCAGTGTTGTCGTACTCAGCGCTCATTAATTTAGCGCGGTCGTATGCAGATACATCTTTACCTTCAGCAACCCAACGATCGTACGCTTGTTGACGGAAGTTTAAGGTCCAGTTGAATGAAGGTGAGTTGTTGTAAACAAGTTTCGCATTTGGCACTGTTTCACGTACACGGTTTACCATGTGAGCGATTTCAGCAACGTTTGGTGTTGCAGTTTCGATCCAAAGAAGATCCGCACCGTTTTGTAAGCTTGTTACACAGTCAAGTACAACGCGGTCAATTTGCGTGCCTTCACGGAATTGATACAAGCCAGAAGCAAGACGCTTAGGACGGTGAAGTTTACCATCACGTTTAATTAAGATTTCGTCTTCTTGCGCTTCTGAAATATCAATTTCAGTTGTGTCTAAATAGCTGATGTATTGAGAAGCGATGTCGCCTGGCTCTTTAACCACTGGGATTTTTTGAGTCAAGTCAGCGCCTTCAGAGTCAGTACGTGCAACGATGATACCGTCATCAAGACCCATTTCTAAGAATGCATAGCGAAGCGCATGGATTTTCGCAATGAAGTCTTCGTGTGGAACAGTTACTTTACCTGCTTGGTGACCACATTGTTTCGCGTCAGATACTTGGTTTTCGATTTGTAGTGCACAAGCACCTGCTTCGATCATTTTCTTCGCAAGTAAGTAAGTTGCTTCTTCGTTACCAAAACCTGCGTCGATGTCCGCAATAATTGGCACAACGTGAGTTTGGAAGTTGTCGATTTGTGACGTGATTTCAGCAGCTTTCGCAGTGTCACCAGCTTCTTGTGCTTTTTTAAGTGCACGGAATAAGTCGTTTAATTCTTTTGCGTCTGCTTGACGTAAGAAGGTGTAGATTTCTTCGATTAATGCAGGAACTGAAGTTTTTTCGTGCATAGATTGGTCAGGAAGTGGACCAAACTCAGAACGAAGTGCAGCAACCATCCAACCAGAAAGGTAGATGTAGCGACGTTCAGTTGTACCGAAGTATTTTTTGTTGGCAATCATTTTTTGTTGTGCGATGAAACCGTGCCAGCAACCTAATGATTGAGTGTATTTGCTAGAGTCAGCATCATAAGCAGCCATATCACGACGCATAATCGCAGCTGTATATTTCGCGATGTCTAAACCTGTTTTGAAACGGTTTTGCAGTTGCATACGCGCAGCATCTTCAGGAGAGATGTCTGCCCAAGTGTTGCCGAATTTTGCTTTTAATTCGCGGATTGCATCGATCGCTGTTTGATATGTAGTCATGATATTTCCCTGTATTAATTTTAGGACTTTTCCCAACGATTTGCTAAAATCTTACCCTCATGTACTTGTTTAGATTATGAGCGCTTCGTTGCATTGGATACAGATTAGTTTGCTTGAAAAATTTAATCCAATAGTCTGCAAGAATTATCATTATTTATTTAAAAAATATGTAGCTAAAAGTCGTATACTTTGCGTGATATTGATTTTTAAATATTTGTTTTTTATCATTTTAATTTTTTCAACTTTTTTATTTTTGTATTATTTTTAATCATTAGACCTAAGTCTTAAAGGGATTTTTTAATTTAATAAGTGCCTTTTTAGCTCCTTATCTTGGTCTTGCTTGTATTTTTTGCAGTTAGCTATCAGGATTATTTTTTAAACAAAAGGTAGATTATTTTTTTAGCTTATTTATAAGCCTATCACTTGCTCTTAACACCTTGTTAGCGCTGTGCTTATTGGCATTAATACAAAAAAAACATGGCTTTTTTTTCAGCATTTTCTTACACAAATTGGCCTGCTTATGGCATAATCTGAGGTAATTTCATAATTTTATTCTCGGTATTTTTTTTATGAATCTGGAGCGGGTCGACCTCAACCTACTGATTTATCTTGATGTACTTCTTCGCGAAAAAAATGTCACCCGTGCTGCAGAGCAACTTGGGGTTACTCAACCAGCCATGAGTAATATTTTGCGCCGTTTGCGTAATTTATTTAATGATCCTTTATTGATTCGTTCATCTGAAGGCATGACCCCCACTGAACGTGCTTTAGAGTTACAACCACGTATTCGTGATGCTTTATCCGATCTTTCCATGATTCTAGAGCCACGTACTGAATTCCGTCCTTATACCTCTAATCGTGTATTTAGAATTATGACCTCAGATTATGCTGAGGCAACTTTAGTACCACGTTTAGTCAAAGCATTGCGCTCTGAAGCACCGAATGTGGTATTGGACTTTTTGACCCCAAGTGATGTGTCTTATCGTGACATGGAACAAGGTAAGGTCGATCTTGCCATTAACCGCTTTAATGAAATTCCGCAAAGTTTCCACCAAGTATTAGTTTGGCGCGATAGTTTCTCTTGCTTACTCAATCCTAAACATCCTGCTGCCAATAACTTAAATCTTAAAAGCTATTTAGATGCACAGCATATTTGGGTGTCTAAAACGGGTATGGGCGTTGGCTTTGGCGTAAATCCAGAAAAACAAGCAGGCTTAGGTTGGATTGACCAAGCTTTAGAGCGAATTGGGCAAAAACGTAAAATTTCAGTATTTACCCGTCATTATCAAATGCCAGGCTTATTGGCGTCTAATGTAGATTTGGTGGCAACCTTACCAAGTCGTATTGCGCGTTTACAAGCTAAGAGCCAAAACTTACTCATTAAAGACCCGCCATTTTACATTCCAGAATTTGAGTTAAAAATGGCATGGTGCCCACTGCTTCATCATCATCCTGCACATCGCTGGTTACGCCAATTAATTTTATATGTCGCCCGCCAGATGATTGAAGAAGAAAATCGTGAGTATTTACTCAACAATTCACAATTTTCGCAGTATTAAACTGTTTTCAAACAGCATTTTTTAATGCTTGCATTTTTTTAGCCGCGTAAAGAAAATGTTCTGCGCGGCTATTTTTGTGTTAAAACTAGCAGTATAGATAATAATATTCTTATCACAGGTGGACCCGTGAGCCTCTTTCAAAACATCGTCATCATCATGCTGTTAATTGTCGGGGCAGGATTTTTGTCGTTAACCGAGATTGCCCTAGCTGGTGCTCGTAAGGTAAAACTCAAAATTTTGGCGGAATCAGGCGACACACGTGCACAGCGTGTTATGGACCTTCAAGAAAATTCGGCTGACTTTTTTGCCGCTTCACAAATTGGTCTGAATGCTGTCGCGATTTTAGGCGGTATTTTAGGGGAAGGCGCGTTTCGTCCTTACTTTATGGCTTTTGTCGCCAAGTTTTATACTGGCCCTTGGGCAGAAACGATTGGCTTTGCCCTCTCCTTTACCTTAGTGACCTCACTATTTATTTTATTTGCTGATCTCATGCCCAAACGTTTGGCCATGATTGCACCTGAAAAAATTGCAGTCAGCGTCATTGATCCGATTCAAATTTTTATTAAAGTTTGTCGTCCTTTGGCTTGGATCATTAATGCCATTGCCAACTTGCTGTTTCGTTTATTTAAAGTCAATACCAAACGCGATGACAATATTACTTTTGATGATATTTCTGCGGTCATGGATGCGGGCGCACAGGCAGGTGTCTTACTCAAACAAGAACATCACTTTATTGAAAACGTATTTGAACTTGAAGAACGTAACGTACCCTCAAGTATGACCACGCGGGAAAATGTGGTGTACTTTACGTTAAATGAGGCTGAAGAAAGTATTCGTCAGAAATTGGCTGAATATCCTTATTCTAAGTTTTTGGTGTGTAGTGAAGATATTGATAGCGTGATTGGTTATGTGGATGCCAAAGATATTTTGGTACGTATTTTAAATAATCAATCTTTATTGCAACTCAATGAATCGACTATTCGTACCGTACTGACGATTCCAGACACCTTAACCTTGTCTGAAGTATTAGACCGCTTTCGCTCGACCAAAGAAAAATTTGCAGTGGTCATTAACGAATATGCCTTAGTGGTGGGCGTAATTACCCTCTCCGATATTATGATTACTGTGATGGGCGATTGGGTGACACCGATTGATGCCGATCAACAAATTATTAAACGTGATGAAAACTCATGGCTGATTGAAGGCAGCACCCCCATTGAAGACATTAAACATGCCCTCGAAATTGACGAAATGCCAGATGAAGAAAACTATGAAACCTTAGCTGGCTTTATGATGTATCGCCTACGCAAGATTCCACGCCCTGCTGATTCAGTTGAATATTTAGGTTTTAAGTTTGAAGTGGTGGATGTCGATCATTTTAAAATTGACCAGCTCTTAGTGACGCGTTTATCGGCAAAAATTGTTGCCGATCTCCCACTAGGTGATGGCTAGAGCATGTCAATCTTGGCAATATTGGCGTGTTTCTGTGTCTATTCAGCGCTGTATTGTGTGTATTTTTTCTTTGTTCATAGCAATAATTGCTTGCTACTTATAGCCGCCATTGCACTGCTTATTTTAGCCGCCAAGATTAGCCCCTATGCGTATGAGCGAAAATCAAAACGCTTTAATAATACCTTAATGTGCGGCGATACTTGGTTTTGGCCACTATTTACATGGTGGCGACTGTTTATTTTGCCAGCCAAACTGCTGTTACGTTATTTTTATGATTAAAAAAAGCGCCTTTAGGCGCTTTTTTAGTGACTTATCGATTTGCAATTAAAGCATCTAAGACGGCTTGGTAGTGAATCGCAATATCATCTTCTAGCACTTTATAGGCATTATCCAATTGTACCATTGGCCAACCTTCTTTCCAAAACGGGAAGATGTTATGCAAATCACGCGTTACCGTAGCATCTTCACGGCTAATGGCTTGTGCCACCTGTGACAATACTTGCGCAGTTTCAGCGCCATCAATCGCTAAATAATCAATACCACGAACTTTTAAAATACGAATACGGTCTTTTTTATAGCGAATTTTTTTGGCTTGACCTTCGTTTAAGCCCAATGCCAAGACCACAGCTTCAACAAATTTCTCTTCAAAAGCTTGGTGTAATACCACCAATGCTTGTTTATGCGCTTCTTGACGCCCCGCTTTACCGCCAGCACGAATCACTTCTTGTGCTTGGGTGTTGAGCTCATCGCTTTTCATAGACTGCAAAATGTCTAAAATTTCGATATCGCTTAAGTTTGCAGGAGATTGTTCAGTCATAAACTGCCTTTGAAGAATAAGAAAACTAAAGCACTATTTTGGCATAATTTGCCGCTGAAATATATCGTGCTGGGTCATAAGCCTAAAATAAAAAATCCTCCAAAGCGGAGGATTTTGGCTGTTTATGCCTGCATGACTTCTACCACTACTTTACCGACATGCTCGCCAGTATCGAGTGCTGCATGCGCCTCTTGGATTTGATCAAAGCTAAACGTTTGATAAATCATCGGTAAACATTGCCCTTTTTCAAGTAATGGCCAAACTTTTTCTTGTAGACCTTGTGCAATTTCAGCTTTTTCTGCTGTGTTACGCGCGCGCATGGTGGAACCGGTAATGGTTAAGCGTTTCATCATAATCTGACCCAGCTTCACCTCTTTGGCTTTGGCACCACCTAAAAATGCAATATAGACTAAACGGCCATCACGGCGTAATAAATTTAAGTTTTGCTCTAAATATGGCGCACCGACAATATCTAAAATCACATCAACACCAGCATTTTCTGTTGCTGTTTGAATGACTTCTTCAAAGTTTTGAGTTTTATAGTTAATAGCTGTGGTGAGATGAGAAATCGCTTGTACTTTTTCATCCGAACCTACTGTTGCAAAAGTTTTTAAACCAAGTGCTTTTGCTAACATCAGTGCAGTGGTACCAATACCACTGGTGCCGCCATGTACTAATAAGGTTTCACCTGCTTTGGCGCGACCCATTTGGAACACATTGGCCCACACAGTAAAGAAAGTTTCAGGAATGGCTGCTGCTTGTACAAAGCTCACACCTTCAGGAATGGTTAGAGTTTGGCTTTCTGGCACCACGCAATATTCAGCATAACCACCACCATTGGTTAAACCACAAACTTGATCACCGACTTTAAATTGGCTGACTGCACTGCCTACAGCAGCAACTACACCTGATACTTCAAGCCCAGGTACAGGTGTCACCCCTTTTGGCATTGGATATAAGCCTTGACGCTGTAAGATATCTGGGCGGTTAATTCCAAACGCGTAAACTTGTACCAACACTTCATCCGCTTTTGGCGTTGGAAGAGCGACGCTTTCATAGGCCAACTTATCCACGCCACCTGGTTCGGTAATAATTACTTGCTGCATGCTGTTTGACATCAGTCATCCTTTTCATTTGATTTGTAATACGACTTGGTTAAGCAACATAAGATAAATTGCACTAAAAACCAAGTCTATCTTCAATTTTTCCCTGTTAACACGCCTCCTCTGCTAAGCAGAAATTGATGACAAATGCATGTATTTCATGAAAATTTAATATGTAATATTTCTTTTCCTTTATGACAACGCCATCACACTGTCATGTAGAGACGTTATTTTTCAGCTCTTATATATCAACAACTTGAGAATATAGACGCATGAAACGCGCTTACCTCTATGCCAGTATTTTACTTTGTTTAAACTTAGCCGCTTGCTCAGACGATGATGATCATCATGTCACAGACACAGCACCACCGGTCACTGCACCTGAGCCTAATCCTGAGCCGAGTGTGCCCGCTGAACCCGTGCCTGTACCTGAAATTTATCTCGATGAAAATTTCGACCAAATGACAGCGTTACCTAGCACATGGATGTTACCTAAAAATAATGCAGGCAGCGTGTATATCGAAAATGGCGACTTATACCTTGATGGACGTGCCAATGATACACAAATGACCTCAGTGCTGTTGCCTAAAGATTATCAACAGTTACGTAATTATCGTGTTGATATGGAATTTAGTTATCTTGACAGCAATAATGATGGACGCTGGGCCAGCATCATGTACCGTGCAGCAGATGAGTTTGCTGATCCAGCCTTTAGTCCTTACTACCAATTTGCCATGCGTAGTCAGACCACGAGTAGCAATGGTCTAGAACTGTCATTACGTATGCCAACCAATGCTTGGAACGTACTGCATAAATCAGCACATAATGAAAATATTGGTCTGAACACAACCCACAAAGCCAGCATTGTGGTGCATGGTAAACGTGTGCGTCATTATCTAAATGACCAATTGGTACTTGATACCACCTTACCTTATGCACTCGATCAAGGCGGCATTGGCTTGTCGGTCGCAGGGTTATTAATGAAGGTCACACATTTTAAAGTGACTGAACAAATCGAAGCGCTACCTGAAGCCAATAAAGTTACCGAACTGGTCGATCAAGCTTTACCCGTGTCGATGGCACCGACTTTGATTCAATCGGCAAAGGCCACAATAGCTGCTCAAAGTGCCACGCATGTTGCTTACCGTTTGGATGCAGATTTAAATCTATTCAATCATGATCAACAAAAAGTCATGCATCTGACGCAATATTTACAAAACAATAATCGTAACAGCTTAGCACTCCTCGAATTACACAATACGGCAACGATTGATGCATTAAAAACCATCAGTAATCAGTATGACCTTGCAGAGCTCACCTTATATTCAGATAACGTAGAGCTCTTACGTCAAGCACGCATTGCTTTGCCGCAATTACGCACAGCTTTAGATTATTCTAAAAAAACCAATCTAAGCCAGAGCAAGCAAGACCTCGTGACCTTGGTACATAATACCAATGCCTCGTTATCTAAGATTGTAATTTTACCACCACAACTGACTACACGAGATACCGTCAGCCATCTGCAGCGTTTACTGATTACAGCATGGGCCAAAAATGACAATGCTAGTCCTGTACAAGCCGCACAGATCTTAAGTAGTGGCGTCAACGGGGTCTGGAGTCAAAATCCAGATATTTATCAAAATATTATGCAGAATATGGCGCCAAATACCTTATTACGTAAACCACTGATTACAGGTCACCGTGGTATTCCTGCTCTAGATGATGAAAACACGTTGGAAGGTACCCTAAAAGCCATTGAAGTGGGTGCAGATGCTGTTGAATACGATGTGTATTTAAGTAAAGATGGTCACGTATTTTTAATGCATGATGGCACAACCACACGTACCACAGGCGTACAACGCAATACAGAAGATCTGACGCTTGCTGAAATTCGTGAGCTGCGTACCTTAGGCAAGAATCGTCCCGTACCGACTATGGATGAAGTTTTAAGCGCGGTAAAAAAATATCCGCATGTCACGAATTTCATTGAAGTAAAGAGTTCGAATCCTGCAATTATTCCAAAAATTAAAGAACTGTTAGATAAACATGATGCCTATGATCAATCGATTGTGATTAGTTTTAATGGCGAACAAATTCTACATATGAAGAATATTTTGCCGGGGGTCTCTACAGGTTTTCTCACCAGTACACCTGCTGCACAAAGTGATTTGGTTAACACACGTCGAATCTTAGATGCTACACAAAAATATTCATCGACCTTTAACCCATCTTTTAGTGGCTTAAGCAAAAATCTGATGCAACAGGCTGCTCATCGTGGTGTGACCTTCTGGCCATGGACATTCCGTCTCAATAAAGACGACTTTAACCGCATGTATGTGCAAGGGACACATGGTTTAACCACAGATTACGCACATGATGCCTCAGAATTTGTAGTCAAACTCAATGCGCCTAAGCAAGTGGTTGCCAAAGTAGGTGAGCCATTAAGTATTGCGGGTCAATTACAAAACCAAATTGGACAACGACAAGATTATGTATTTAAACAAATGCTTGTATTGCCAAGTTCGGCCAAGTATAACCAAAGTGGACAAGCTGTTACCTTTACTGAAAAAGGCAGTGCTTATGTGATGCCAAGTTATCAGTATCAAATTGCACCAAATTATAGTTATACCCTATATGCTGAACCTGTCACTGTAACCGTACAGTAAGCTTGAATTGATTGAGAAGGAAAGTCTAATGACTTTCCTTCTTTTATTTCGGCTGTTGTACAAATTGCATTAGAAATTTACGCACCAATGGCAGCATAATCATAATTAAAGGAAATGCCATCAGCCATGATAGGCTCCATGCGTGTAACCATATATTCAAAAAACCTTTTGCCGCACCAATTTTTAAATAAATGTTAAAACATGAAATTGCACCACTCATAATACCTGACAAGATCAAAGGCATCAGCCATGTGAGATGTTTAGGATGAATTTTTATGCTCATTGGCTGACCTCTTGGCTGGCTAAATGGGTAATTTCAACTGCGGCTTGATCAATTTTTTCTGCAATCATACGCACTTGTGCTTGGGTTAAATTTTCATGTTGAATTTTAAGACGTAGTGCCATTTTTAGGTTTTCCATGGCACGTTTTATATCTAAAAATTCGCTATTGTTTTGAATCTGATTACGGGTATTAAAACGTTCAAAAATTTTATCTAATTCGCTTTGATGATCTTGTAGATGCATTAAACCTTGCGGTGTAATGTGATATTGCTTACGCTCATCTTTGCTAATTTCCACGCGTGTATATTGTTTTTCCACGCGTGTATATTGTTGTTGTTCTAAGTAATTGAGGGTTGGGCAAATTGTGCCTGTACTGGGTTTATAGTTGCCACCAACTAAATTTGCTACGTCTTTAATAATGTCATAGCTAAATTTAGGGCTTTGGGCAATAAAGTGCAAGACAAGAAGTTTCATCTGCCCTGCTTCAAATAAGCGTTTTCGTGGTGCTGCTTCGGACATCCTAAGATATACCTTAAATTTAATTAAGATATATCTTAATACCAAAAAATCTATTTATCTAGTGCTATTTTTAGAATAGTCGTTGAGAATTACCCATTGTTCTGATTTATTCAGCCTTTTGTTCAAGATCACCCAATATAAAAACCCTTTAGAAAAATGGCTATTGGCATAATTTTTGCCAATGGATTAATTACTACAATAGCAATGGAAAATCTTAATGTTAAAAAAAATATTACTCGGCTTCGGCCTATGCAGTTCTTTATTTCTTTCAGGCTGCAATAATGATGATAAGCAAAAAATCGTCACAGAAACACCTGCAAAAACCTTACAACCGATTGTTATTCAGGGTGCTTTACCCATTGAAACACAGAGTTTGGCTGCCAAATTAACTAATCCATCTACAGAAACCATTGGCGGCTGGCAATTTTGGCAAGGAACATATCAAGGCTATCCTGTTATTATTTCAAAAACACGGATGGGAATGTCTAACTCGGCTGCTGCTACAGCTATTGCCATTGAGCGCTATAAACCTATTGCGATTATTAACCAAGGCACATCAGGCGGGCATGATCCTAATTTAAATGTTTATGATATTGTGATTGGTAAATACACCACCAATATTAATGCCTTTAAAACGCCTTATTTGCCTGTAGGTGCAGGTTCTCATCCGTTAAACTGGACAGAAGCTTTTGACGTTTTACCTGAAGATGAATCTGACCCTGAACCTATCGCGATTCGTAAATTTGCGGGCGATACTGAGTTAATTATGGCAGCGCACAAAGCCAAACCGCGTTATAGCAAAGGTGATGTAGTTGAAGGTACAATCGGTTCTGCCGACGTTTGGAACAGTGAATTAGACCGGATTGCTTTTTTCCGTGAGCACTATGGAACATCTGTAGAAGAGATGGAAGCGGCTTCTGTGGCTCAAATTGCCAGTCAGTTTAATGTACCGTTTATTGGTATTCGTGTATTGTCGAATAATATTACCAACAATAGTCCATATGATCCAAATACAGGTGAAGCGTGCCAAGAGTTTGTATTAGATGTAGTGGTTGAATATATGAAGCAAAAGCAAGTTGAATTAAATCAACAGAAATAATTCGCTCAACAATAAAAACCCGCCATCAGGCGGGTTTTTTTAAATTAATTCAATCTATTATAAACGAACCAATTCAACAATATTTTCAGCAAGCTCTTCAACAGAATCAACAGCAACAGTTGCATCTGTACCGTCAGTTGCATCTGTAATCACTACTACACCAGTTTCGCGTAGTAAGGCAACTTGCGCAGCATCTAAACCGGCTTTGGCAATTGCCACAATACCTTGTTGAAGCAATAAACTCTCTAAGGCTTGTGCATTTTCGATCGCAGCTTTTGACACTGTTACCGCAGCAGGTTTTTGACCTAAACGTGCAGCACGATCTTCCGCTGTGACAGGGTTACTATGCGCAGTCCATTCAACAGACTCTTCGACCATACCCGCACCAATCGTCACGTTGTTTAAACGATCAATGAAGATAAATGAACCTGTATAACGGCTGTCTTGGTAACGGTCAAAGACCACTGGTGCATCAAATTCAACGGTTACGTTGGCAATCGCATTCAGTTCTAAGTTTTCAACTTGAACTTTTTCCAGTGTATTGACGTTGGTACGGTAATTAATCCCGGTTACTTTTGCAGGAACAGTTTGTGTACCCACTTTTAAGTTATATAACTTCCCTAATACCAATGGCTGATCTGCCATCCATACCAGAGTCGCATTCACCGCACGTGAAATATACGGCGCAGCTTGATCCGCACGTACAAGGACGTTACCACGAGAAATATCAATTTCGTCGTTTAGTGTTAAAGTGACTGCTTGACCTGCAACTGCACGCTCAAGGTTACCATCAAAAGTTACGATTTCTTTCACCGTAGATGACTTACCTGATGGTAAAGCAGTGATAGTATCGCCAACTTTGACTTCACCAAGCGCCACCGTACCACAGAAACCACGGAAATCGAGGTTCGGACGGTTGACATACTGCACAGGGAAACGGAAATCTTGCTTTTGGCTACCGCGGCTAATTTCTACCGATTCAAGCGTACCCATTAGGGTTTGGCCTGTATACCATGGGGTATTGGCAGATTTATTCACCACGTTATCGCCATTTAACGCAGAAATCGGCGTAAAGATGATATTGGCAGGTTTACGATCACCCAATTGGCTCACGAAGTCAGCATATTCAGCTTGGATTTCATTGAAGCGTGCTTCAGAGAATTCCACTAAGTCCATTTTGTTGATAGCAACAATAATGTTCTTAATACCCAATAGGCTCGCAATAAAAGTATGACGACGCGTTTGCGTTTGAACGCCATAACGCGCATCAATTAAGATAATCGCAAGGTCACAGGTCGATGCACCAGTTGCCATGTTACGTGTGTATTGCTCATGCCCCGGAGTATCGGCAATGATGAACTTACGTTTTTCAGTAGAGAAATAACGATACGCGACATCAATGGTAATGCCTTGCTCACGCTCTGCTTGTAAACCATCTACCAATAAAGCTAAATCAGGTGCATCACCTGTGGTACCAACTTTTTTAGAGTCACGTGTTACGGCTTGCAATTGATCTTCATAAATCAATTTTGAATCGTAAAGCAAGCGACCAATTAAAGTCGATTTACCATCATCGACGTTACCGCAAGTCAAGAAACGCAATAAGTCTTTATTTTCGTGTTGTTTTAAATAACCCAAGATATCTTGGCTAATTAAGTCTGATTGATGAGACATTGCTCAGCTCCACAAATTCTTTGAAATCGGTTAAATCCGCCTATTTCCCCCTTTTACAAAGGGGGACATCCCCTCTCTTTTCTAAAGAGAGGTCGGGAGAGATTAGAAGTAACCCTCTTGCTTCTTCTTCTCCATCGAGCCTGCTTCATCATGGTCAATCATACGACCTTGACGTTCAGAGCTGGTTGCAAGCAGCATTTCTTGGATAATTTCCGGTAAGGTATTGGCAGTTGATTCCACTGCCCCTGTTAACGGGTAACAACCTAAAGTACGGAAACGCACCGATTTCATTTGTGGAACTTCACCTTCTTTTAAAGGCATACGTTCATCATCAACCATAATTAAGGTGCCACTACGTTCAACCACAGGACGTTCTGCAGCTAAATATAAAGGTACTAATGGAATGCTTTCTAAATAAATATATTGCCAAATATCAAGCTCAGTCCAGTTTGATAAAGGGAACACACGAATACTTTCGCCTTGGTTCACTTTACCGTTGTAAAGGTTCCAAAGTTCAGGTCGTTGGTTTTTCGGATCCCAACGGTGTTTTGAATCACGGAATGAATACACACGTTCTTTAGCACGTGATTTTTCCTCATCACGGCGCGCACCACCAAATGCCGCGTCAAAACCATATTTGTCCAAGGCCTGCTTTAGACCTTGGGTTTTCATGATGTCGGTATATTTTGAGCTACCATGATCAAAAGGATTGATGCCTGCATCACGACCTTCTTTGTTTTGATGTACGATCAAATCAAAGCCATGGGTCTTGGCCATATTGTCACGGAAGGCAATCATGTCTTTAAATTTCCAGCCCGTATCGACGTGCAGGAGTGGAAATGGAAGTTTGGCAGGATAGAATGCTTTTAGGGCTAAATGCAGCATCACTGCTGAATCTTTACCAATGGAGTAAAGCATGACTGGGTTCTCAAACTCAGCAGCAACTTCACGGATGATATGAATACTCTCAGCTTCAAGCTGTTTAAGATGAGTAAGTCTTTCCTCATTTAATGACATGGACAACACCAGCTTAGAATATGTGTACTTATTACACTTTTAAAGATATTTAGGCATTATAGTGATTTAGAATTCATAACGATTGCTTGTTTTATGATATTGATATGCAAAATCATCATATAGACCAAAACTGATATACCGTATAAGTTTTTATGAAAGAATCACTTAAATTAACCCCACTCACGCACCTCCCTCAGCCCTGAAAAAGTGTCCAAAGCGTCAGCATTTGATGATTATTGATTTTTCAACTCAATTTAAGCGCCTGATTCAGGATTTTTTTAGCCCATGGATTGGCAAAGAATCAAAATCTACCTAAATTAGAGTTTAACTTTGTCTTTGCGGTTATTCTCTCCTATGTTGAACTATGATTTAGAGACTTTAAAACACAAAATTGAAACTGCAAAACTGGCAGGCTTCATTTACCAACATCAACAACATATTTTGGTGTTACAAGAACCCTTAACAGATCAAGGCGAAACCTTAAGCTTCTTTGCCCAACATGAAACCAGCAGTGATCAAATTGGTTTGCAATTTGCGATCAAACTGATTGACCAACAACTGACGTTTTTAATTGGGGTCACCCACAGTAACCAAGAGCGTGGCTATGAAATTGGTGCAGGTAATTTAAAAGGTGAACAAAAAGCCTTTAACCTGTTATATGCTTTTTATAACTACCCTAAAGCATTTTATTTGGTCGAATTGCCGCTGTTTTCTAATTCAGCTCAACTCGAACAGGCTTTAACAGCACAACTATTTAAGCGTCCTGAATTGGCATTTATTCACACGGCAACTAAAACCAATCCACGCGGTGTGCAGGTACAATGGATTAAAGACTATATTGTGCAACAAAGTTTAGATATGAAAGTACGTATTCAAACCGCGTTACTTTAAAAAAAGCCCCGCTTTGGGGCTTTTTTTAGTATTTAAATAATGCGCTGTTTAAAGGAATCTCTAGCCCAAGTGAGGCGCCGACATCTTGACCATGCATATCAGAATCACTCACCCATGCATTGAGTTTTAGAGGCAAATCTGCTCGAAGCTGATGCTGCCAACTGACATCAATGGCATGAATGGTGTCTTTGGCTGCAAAGGCTTGGTTGGTGTCTCGATCGGATTGATTGACCTTAGCTGACAAGACACGCGCTTGAATACGATTAACTGGGTCAAGATGTACATGCCCACCTAGCGATAACATTTCTGCATCCCCACCTAAGGCGTGCCCTAGAGAAAAGCCATGCTGGTAAAAACCGTCCGTATATCTGCTGTGGTTATAAGAAATACCGCGTGCTTTACCATTGGTGCGTGTATCAGCCCATTCAGCATAAACTTGATAGGGTCGATTGGCGAAGCTTGAGGAATAATCCACACCTGCCAAGTACATCTTTTTAGATGGCAATAAACCGGCTTCATCTTCACCGACATATTGACCATAAACACCAATCGGCAAATCGACTAAAGTGTGCAGATTCAGACGTGCATCAAAACCAGCGATTTGATTGGATGGATCAGGCTCACCTGTACCGCCATTGTCTTTATGACCAAGCATCGCATCCCAAAGTGAATTTAAACTCTCTGGACGCCCTTCTCCACCCCATTGAATAGCACGTGATGCACCTAACTCTAAATAGGGAAGAGGTTGTGCTGTAAGGCGTAAAGCAATTAATTTTGCCTCTGGAATGGCTTGATAGTCATCTAATTGACCTGCAAAAGCTTGATATTGCCAAGGTCCAAGCCATGCTAACCATGGCGTCTCAAAAGCACGTTGTTGATCCCGTTGCATGGTGACGCCATAGACAGGACGACTTGCATCCCCTCGAATTAGACTCCCCTCATGTCCTGGCCCCCAATAGCTTGGAATTTGCCCTGCAATCAGCCATTGATTCCAAAGCTTGCCAGCCAAATATGATCCTTCTAAATTTATCTCTTGATCATGGTCAATCTGTAAATCTTTTTCAGCATTCACACGCAAGCGAGCGTCCCAATTTTCACCACCAGCATGACCTGCTATACCCAGTTGATATTGGGCTTTGACCTCATCAGCAAATTGTTGCGGCAAGTTTTTTTGCTCACTCTCTGCAAATAGGTGTAGTTTTAGCGGCACTTTATCCTGCTGTAACGCTGCTTTCACTGCCGCTATCACTTTGGTTTGGGCTTGATTTAAGTGATCACTTTTAGCTTTGCTTAAAGCATACTCCACTTCCTGAGCACTCAGTGGCCAAGTTGAAGTACTGATTTGAATGACACCCTGTTGATTGAGCCAATTTAAATCTTGGCGTAATTGCGCATTGTTTAAAATAATACCTTGCGCGTGTAATTGTGTGACACTGACACAACCTAAACTAAGTGCGACCATTAGTCTTTTTATAAACATGAATTTATCGTCTGAAGTGTAAATAAGCCTATTCTTATTAAAGTTATTATTAATAATGAGTTTATTAACACTACACTGTAAAAATATAACAATAGTCTCTAGACAAATTACATAAACTTTCAAAAGATGACTGAGCAGCGCATGATTATTGATTTAAGCATAAAAAAACCCGCACATGGCGGGTTTCTTTAGATTTGCTCACTTAGGCGTTTTTATGACGCATATGTGGGAACAAAATCACATCACGGATACTTGCAGCATTGGCAAATAACATCACCAAGCGGTCAATACCAATACCTTGACCTGCTGTTGGCGGTAGACCATATTCAAGCGCTTCAACAAAGTCTGCATCGTAATGCATCGCTTCATCATCACCTGCATCTTTTTCTGCAACTTGCGCTTGGAAACGTTCTGCTTGGTCAATTGGGTCATTTAACTCTGAGAAGCCATTGGCCAACTCACGACCACCGATGAAGAATTCAAAGCGGTCAGTGATGTGCGGGTTGTCATCGTTACGACGCGCAAGTGGCGAAGTTTCCGCAGGATATTCAGTAATGAATGTCGGTTGGCGAAGCTTGGTTTCTACCGTTTCTTCAAACACAATCGTTTGTAGCTTACCTAGACCAAAACCAGGTTTTACTTGCTCTTTCAATTCGTTTTGAACGAAGTTTGCAAGGAATTCACGATCTGCCACATTTTCAGGGGTAAATTGTGGGTTATGTTCAAGAATTGCATCAAACATTGAGATTTTCTTGAACGGACCTTTAAAGCTATAGACTTCATCGCCATATGGCACGTCTGTTGAACCCAAGATATCAATCGCTAACTTCTCAAGCATATTTTCAGTCAGCTGCATTAAATCTTTATAATCAGCATAGGCTTGGTAGAATTCGATCATGGTGAATTCTGGGTTATGACGTGTAGATACACCTTCGTTACGGAAGTTACGGTTAATTTCAAACACACGTTCAAAACCACCCACCACCAAACGTTTTAAGTAAAGCTCAGGCGCAATACGTAAGAAAAGTGGCATATCTAACGCATTGTGATGCGTTTCAAATGGACGCGCAGACGCACCACCTGGAATCACATGCATCATTGGCGTTTCAACTTCCATAAAACGCTGTTCTGTTAAGAAGGCACGAATACCTGAAACCACTTTGGCGCGGATTTCAAAGGTCTTACGGGTTTCTTCATTCACAATTAAGTCTAAATAACGTTTACGGTATTTCACTTCAGTGTCAGTTAAACCGTGGAATTTATCTGGGAGTGGACGCAATGATTTGGTTAACAATTCAAAGTGTTCGATATGCACATAAAGATCACCTTTACCAGAACGACCAATATAACCTTTGACTGCAATAATATCGCCTAAGTCTAAGCCTTTGATCGTTGCAACAGTATCTGCATCTAATTCTTTACGTGCCACATAAAGTTGAATACGACCTGTCATATCTTGGATCACGATAAATGAACCACGATTGAGCATCACACGACCCGCAACCGATACATAGACTTTTTCACCCGCTTCGATATCTTCTTTAGACACCTCAGCAAATTGGTCTTGTAAATCTTGTGCGTAATGTTCGCGTTTAAAGGTATTTGGCCAAGGGCTCGTACCAGTTTCTTGTGCCTTGTCTTGAATTTGTTTTAACTTGGCATGACGCTGTGCAATTAAATCGTTTTCGGAAATGGTTTGTTCAGAAGTCGACTGAGCGTTTTGTTGCGTCATCTCTGCCTCGAAATAGCAATAAAATAGAAGTTGCATAGCATAGCAGATTTACAAGAAATTGCGTAAGTGTTCAGCGCGCAGCAATTAATTTTTTGCTTCGCCTAAAGTCTATACGACCAAATGTGAACTTTTTAAAAGTTAAAACTGACCTAAAATAAAACCAAACAAATAAATGAACAATCACGTATTTTCTGATTGAGACAATCATAATGCCAAAGCCCAAAATTTTATTCTTCCATGGACTCGATTCATCAAAAGAGTCTACTAAGTTTTATGCGATTGATTCTGATCATAAATTTTGTTTAAGCGTTGATTATCGTGCTTTGAGCTTTCAAAGTGTTTATCAATTTTATCAAGATTTAATTCACACCTTAAAACCCGATTTAATTATAGGCCATAGCTTAGGCGGTTATTGGGCGCTTAAAATGTCTTTTTGGTCAAAAATTCCTGCCATTGTAGCTAACCCAAGTCTAAGTCCTCGCTTTCGTGATGATTATCCCGCCATCTGTGAGCATGATTTAGAACATGATATTTTGCAACTGGCCTATTTAGAATTGGATGATGAAGTGTTAGATATGCATGCAGTGCGCGCCCAGCTTGAACCTTATATGCAAGTGGCTGCAGTGGCAGGAGGACATCACCGTTTGGCCCGTCCTGACAATATCAATGTCTTGATTGAGCAAATACAACTATTACAACAAGCATAAAAAAGCCTTGGCAATGCAAGGCTTTTTTATACTCAAGACAACAACTTAAGCCACGTCTTCTTGCGGCTGTGATTTATCGTCTAATACAGACCAGATGTTTAAGCCCAAATCGGCATGTAAATCTGGTAAGTCGAGGAAAATACTCGCACCTAAAATTTCATGATTACATTTTTCAGCCAACTGTTTCACTGCTTTTAAAGTACCACCTGTTGCCAGTACGTCATCTACAATAATAATTTTTTGTGCTGGCACTTCTGCAGACATTTCTAAACGATCTAAACCGTATTCTAAGCTATAACCCACACCAACTACAGGTGGCGGCAATTTACCTGCTTTACGCACCAAGACCAAACCTTTGCCTAGACGCTGAGCCAATAAGCTCGCTAGCACAAAACCACGGGCTTCAACGGCTACAAAACTATCAACCGCTTCAAGTTGCTCAGCTGGAATGCTGGCAATTAATGCATCAGTTAATGGCTCAATGTTGCTCATAAATAATGGCGTTAAATCAAAAAATTTAATGCCTGGTTTTGGGAAATCTTGAACCGTGCGAATATGAGACCACAACGTTGTAGACAAATTGCTCATGGGAGAAATAATCAATAATAAGAAAGAACGGGCCGAATTTTAACGCCAATTCATAGGCATAGCTAGAGCAATCAGCTGAGATTTGCTCAATTAAAAAACAGACTTTTTTTATAAGAATTTGATTTATTTATATTATTTTTTAAATAAATATTAATAATATCTATGAATTATTACATTGTAATCAAAATACAGGAGTTTTTCTGCCCGACTTTAGTCTAAATCTTCAAATCTTATTTTTTGGTGTTTAGATTAAACACAGCACTATGTGAAAATTTGCTGTTTTTAGCCATGATTCAGCTGAAAAAATCGCTGAAACGTATATTTACTTTACTTTGATGCTTTAAGCACGTAAGAATTTCTATAAATAGCCTTATAATAACGATCTTTATTTTTCGCTGACCCAGTGTTGGTCAGCATTGGAGAGTCAGATGAAAAAGTATCAATGTATCGTATGCGGTTGGATTTACGATGAAGCTGCAGGTTGGCCAGAAGATGGTATTGTAGCTGGCACCAAATGGGAAGACATTCCAGACGATTGGACTTGCCCAGATTGCGGCGTATCAAAAGCTGATTTTGAAATGGTTGAACTATAAGCCACACTAAAAAGACCATATCGATGGTCTTTTTTGTTTTTTATATTGAAAAGAGAGATTGATTTATGCATCCCATCGTCATCATTGGTTCAGGTATGGCAGCTTATGCCCTCGCGCGTGAGTTTCGTAAACTCGATCAAGACACAGCGCTTATGATGATTTGTGCCGATGACGCACGTAACTATGCCAAACCAACTTTATCCAATGCTTTAGTGGGTCATAAAGCACCTGCGCAAATTGCACTTGGTGATGCAGAAAAAATGAGCGCCCAGCTCAATATGCAAATTGTAAATCATACTTGGGTTAAAAGTATCGATCCCCACACACAAACACTTAAGCTAGAAAAAGATGGCCAAAACACCACGCAAAACTATAGCAAACTGATTCTGGCCCTAGGTGCCACGCCTATCCGTGTTCCCCTACAAGGCAATGCTGCCGATCAATTACATGTGGTAAACAACTTAAATGATTACACCGCATTTCGTGCTGAGCTGGATCAAAAAACTGCGCAACGTGTGGCAATCTTAGGTGCAGGTTTAATTGGTTGCGAATTTGCCAATGATTTACAACACACTGGTCATCAAGCGACTGTAATTGACTTGGCTGAGCAGCCATTAGCACGTTTACTACCTAGTCATGTATCCCAAGCATTCCAAGACAAATTACAACACGCTGGCATTGCTTTTGAGCTTGGCACTACCGTGAGTGCTCTTGATCAAGCAGCTGATGGCTACCAAGTCACCCTTGCCAATGGCAAAGTGTTAACTGCCGACGTGGTGCTCTCTGCAATTGGTTTACGTGCCAATACTGAACTGGCCCAAGCAGCAGGCATTACAACAAGCCGTGGCATTGTGACCAACACCCAACTTGAAACCAATGTTGCTCATATTTATGCGATCGGTGACTGCGCAGAAGTTAACGGTACTTTATTACCTTATGTAATGCCGATTATGCAACAAGCCCGTGCTTTAGCGAAAACCTTAAGCGGTACCAGCACACATGTATATTATCCAGCCATGCCGGTGGCAGTCAAAACGCCAGCCGCGCCTTTAACGGTATTGCCTATACCACATGAGGTTGAGGTGTCTTGGACGATCGAAACCCAAGAAGACGGCTTAATTGCTAAAGCCATAGATGCAACTGACACTTTACGTGGCTTTGTCTTATTGGGTGCAAGCGCAGGCAAACAACGTTTAAGCCTAACCAAACTTGTACCAGATTTAATCCCAGCACAGCTTTAAGGAATCTGCCGATGAGTCAAACACTTGAGTTTAAAGCTTCACCTTATACCGCTTTTATGCAAGAAACCAAAGTCGATTTAGGCAATGGCATTCAATTGCATGTCGAGGTGGGTGGCAAAGCCGATGATCCAGTCTTACTGCTGATCATGGGACTCGGTGCACAGTTACTCTATTGGCCGGATTTTTTTTGTAAGTCATTTATTGACCAAGGCTTTCGGGTGGTACGCTTTGATAATCGCGATATTGGTTTATCCTCTAAAGTACACTATCAAGGCCCAGCCTTGAGCCTGCCTAAATTGATGGGCCGCTTTGCCTTGGGACTAGAAAATCAAGGCGCACCTTATAATTTGTATGATATGGCTGATGATGTTGCGTGCCTAATTGAAAAAATGCACTTAGGGCAAGTCTATGTATTAGGTGCTTCGATGGGTGGCATGATTGCGCAAATTTTAGCGGCGCGTTACCCCGAAATGGTCAAGACTTTAGGCTTACTGTTTACCAGCAACAATCAACCCTTGCTGCCACCGCCTTTTCCAAAGCAATTATTTAGTTTAATTGGACGTCCCAAATCCAATGATGAAGATGCTATTATTGACCATAATCTACAAATCTTTAAAATTATCGGCTCGCCCGGCTACCTAAACCAAGTCGAGGCGGCACAAACGGTGCGAAAACTCTACCGAAGAAGTTACTATCCAACTGGTGTACTTCAACAGTTTTTCGCAATATTATGTACCGGTTCTTTACTTAAACTGGATCAGCAGATTCATCAAGCAACCTTAGTGGTTCATGGTTCGCGCGATCGTTTATTGCCACCAGCGCACGGTAGAGCCATTGCTAAAGCAATTTCAGGCGCTAGATTTGAATTAATTGAAGGAATGGGGCATGATATCCCTCCGCATTTTATTCCATATCTTAGCGGATTATTTGCTCATCACTTTAAATCTAATTAGGACACTATGGCTGCATTACCATCCTTAAGACAGCTGTCATACCTTGTTACACTGTCTGAAACGCTGCACTTCACTGAAGCAGCGCGTCGATCTTTTGTGACCCAGTCAACATTGTCTGGCGGGATCATGGAATTAGAGCGCTTACTTGGTGGCGTCCTCGTTGAACGTGATCGTCAAAATGTACGTTTAACCCCACTCGGCGAACAAGTTGTGGCACGCGCACGTGTTCTACTGGCTGATGCTCAAGACTTAATGCGTTTAAGCCGTGAGATGAGTGAGCCGCTAACTGGCGACTTACATTTAGGTATTATTCCAACCATTGCTCCATTTATTTTGGCGCAATTGTTAGATGAAGTACATAAACAACTGCCAAAAATTCAGTTGCATTTACACGAAGCCCAAAGCGAAAAAATTGTTGAAAAACTTGAACATGGTAATCTCGACATGGTGGTGCTTGCATTACCGTTTGATACCCGTGGTCTAAAAGTCGCTGAAGTGGCACGCGAAACGCTGTATTTAGTGTGCAATAAAGCAGATCAACACGCTTTGAATGCCAACTCACTGGATCAACTTGATTTATCGCGTTTAATGCTGCTTGAAGAAGGTCATTGCTTACGTGATCATGCTTTAAGTGCTTGCCCAATTGGTGAACGTAAAAATGATCATCGTTTAAAAGCAAGTTCACTGCCTACCTTGGTAGAAATGGTCTCTGCTAATCTAGGCTTTACCTTATTGCCAGCAATTGCTGTGCATACCACCATGATTAAAGCCAATCCAGAGTTAAGCGTCAAAGCAATTGAAGCGGGTCCTAGCCGTACTTTGGCCTTAGTCACACGTAAGAGCACCCCATTACAAAGCGAATTTGATGTGTTATTGCAAATCTTGCAAAAAATTACGCAAGATTTACACTAAGCCATAGATTAAAAAAGGAGCGCTAAGCTCCTTTTTTTTATGCATAAAAAAAGGCTTGTGTTTCGACAAGCCTAACTTGAATACCCAATCTCAACGACCTTCATTCAAGAGATGGAATGCCCTCTTATATGCCAGAATTTATAAGAGGAAGCTTGAGTTTATAAATAAAACTCAAATGCATCCATCCCTTAAATGGGGTATTTTAACGGTGTATTATTGAATATCTTCAATTAAAACACGCTGTGCATTATGGGCAACATCAGTCTCTTGAGCTTTAAAACGCACCCAAGTACCGTCGCTTTGTAGGTCCCAAGCTTGTTGATTATCTTCGAGATAATTAAGCAAGCCGTGTTGGTAAATCCGTTTTTTCAAAGCTGGATCTTCTACAGGGAAGCAGGCTTCCACACGATTAAATAAATTACGATCCATCCAATCAGCACTTGAACAATAAATACGTGCATCACCATTGTTGCTAAAGTAATACACACGGGTATGTTCTAGGAAACGACCGACGATTGAACGTACTCGAATATTCTCTGACAAACCTTTTAGACCTGGACGTAAGCAACAAATTGAACGAATAATAAGATCAATTTGTACACCGGCTTGTGAGGCTTCATATAGCTTATTAATCAGCTGCACTTCAGTTAAAGCATTGACTTTCACAATAATTTGCGCAGCTTTTCCAGCCTTGGCATTGGCAATTTCTTCATCAATAAAATGAATTAATTGGGCATGTAAAGTAAATGGTGCATGCAATAACTTTTTCAGTTTTGCCATTTTACCCATACCGGTGAGCTCTTGGAAAATGCGGTGTACATCTTCACATAGGTCTTTATCGGTGGTCATTAAGCCGTAGTCAGTATACATACGCGCATTGCCAGCATGGTAGTTACCTGTACCTAAATGCACATAACGCACCAGTTTATTGTTTTCACGGCGCACAATGAGAATCATTTTGGCGTGGGTTTTATACCCCACAATACCATACACCACCACAGCGCCTGCTTCTTGTAAAACATTAGCAACAGCAATATTGGACTCTTCATCAAAACGCGCGCGCAATTCAATCACCGCAGTGACTTCTTTCCCATTACGTGCCGCTTCTGCTAAGACCTGTACAATTTCAGAATCTGGGCCACTACGATACAACGTTTGCTTAATCGCTAAGACTTGTGGGTCACGTGCAGCTTCGCGCAACAGTGAAATCACCGGTGAAAAAGATTCAAACGGATGATGCAACAAAATGTCTTGTTTTTGCATGGCGCTAAAGGTGTTATCGGCTTTTTTCAGCACCTTTGGAATGACAGGCACATGCGTGTCATAGCGTAAATGTGGGCGTTTAAAGTTGGACAATAAACGCGCTAAATTCACAGGCCCATCGACTTTATAAAGTTGCTCAAATTCGAGGTCAAATTCATCTAACAAATATTGATAAATATGTTTTGGACAGTTTTCTGTGACTTCCAAACGTACCGCACGACCAAAACGACGTGAGCTTAATTCACCTTTTAAGGCTTTGGCTAAGTCTTCAACGTCTTCATTTAAAGCCAAGTCGGCATTACGGGTCACACGGAACTGATAACAACCCGTTGCGGTCATACCCGGGAATAAATCTGATACATGCTCATGAATAATCGCTGATAACATCACATGGTGTTCTTTACCACCCGTCAGTTCATCAGGTAAACGTACCACTCGCGGCAACGAGCGCGGTGCAGGCACCACTGCTAAATCAATTTGACGACCAAAGGCATCTTTACCTTCTAAAGTCACAATAAAATTCAGTGATTTATTAACTAAACGTGGGAATGGATGCGCAGGATCAAGGCTGATCGGGGTTAAGACAGGGGCAACTTGTTCTTGGAAATATTTTTTCACCCAAGCCGATTGTGCTGGGGTCAGTTCACCGCGACGTAAGAAGCAAATATCCTCATCACGCAGTTTTGGTAAGATTTCTTGATTTAAAATCCGGTATTGGCGTTCAATCGCTTCATGTGCGGTTTTAGAGATTTGATCAAGCACTTGTTTAGGCGTCAAACCATCTGGACTTAAGCTTTCATTGCCTAAATCGAGCTGTTCCATTAAACCGGCGACGCGAATTTCAAAAAACTCATCTAAATTACGCGAAAAAATGAGTAAGAAATTCATGCGCTCAAGCAATGGATGCAAAGGATCAACTGCTTGTTCAAGAACACGTAAATGGAAATCTAAAATTGACAGCTCACGGTTGATGTAGCGATCGTTGTAGCTATAATCCACTGGGGTTGGCAAGGTCTCTACTGAAGTCGTCATATGTCAACTGCGCCTATATTTTTTAAAGTCATCTTTACTCTAGTATGCTTGAAATTTATGACAAAAAGATAAAAAAAAGCGCAAACATTTGCGCTTTTTTGCAACAGTTAAAGCGTTAGGGGATTTGGCTATAACGCATATATTTACGAATCATCTGTTTACGTGCGTTTAGGCTGCGATCCTGACGATTGTTTTGGTAATATTTTGGATTGGGTAAAATCGAGGCTAAAAATACCGCTTGCTCACGGGTTAAACTGCGCGAGCTTTTACCAAAATAATGCTGGGTCGCCGCTTCAATCCCATAAATATTGTCACCAAACTCAACCGAGTTTAAATACACTTCTAAAATGCGCTGTTTGCTCCACATCCGCTCCATCATAAAAGTCGCGACTGCTTCTTGACCTTTACGTATAAAAGAGCGCTTATTATATAAAAATAAGTTTTTAGCCAACTGCTGTGAAATGGTGGAACCACCTGCGACTACTTTGCCTTGATCTTTATTACGCAATAAAGCATTTTGCATACCATCGAAATCAAAACCTTTATGCTGTAAAAATTTACCATCTTCAGCGGCAACTACAGCACGTTTCATATAATCACTGATCTGATCATAATCACGCCACTCATGTTTAAGCGGCTGGCTTGAATCAGCCCAATAATCGAGACGCATAAACATGGTGGTTTCTACGGGATTCGTGCGCCACCATGCAAGGCTGGCAAAGATCCACAGTTGGATCAGCAGCACAAAACTGATCAAAATAAGAAGTGTACGAACAATAAAGGCTTTCATGCTGCTGCATTTCCCCTGCAGGATAAAATTTTCGTGATAAGCTCAGACATAAGACTAAAATAGCACAATTCCAAGATGAGCCAACTTTCCCCACCTACCGTCAAGCACCAAGTCAATTTAAAGGGTTGGTGGCTGAGCGCCCTATTCATCACCCTCAATGTTGCCCTGTTTTTATGGCAAATTAGCACAGGTGTGGATGCGAGTCGCCCAAGCATTCAAGATGCCATCGCTTGGGGTGCAGATTATGCGCCTCTGAGCTTTTTAGTGGAACCCATTCGTTTATTAAGCAGTATGTTTTTTCACTTTGGCTTAATTCATTTAATGCTGAATATGTGGGCCTTATATTTATTTGGTCATATTGCTGAACAAATGTTTGGCCGTGTCTATTTTTTAGGGCTGTATGTCTTAGCAGGTCTCATGGGCAGTTTACTCAGTGGTTTTTTAGATTTACAAAATTCATTGTCTATGCTGCAAAATGCTGCCATCAATGCGGAACAACTGCCCAAAGTGGGTGCTGGTGCTTCAGGTGCAGTCATGGGTTTAGGCGCTGCTTTAACCGTTATTTCCTTGTTGCCTGTGCTGAAAAAACAGCGTTTTATTTTAGATAAAAAAACCTTAGTGATGGTCATGGGGATTAACCTATTTATTGGTTTTATGACCGCAGGAATTAATAATGCTGCCCATATTGGCGGTATGCTGATGGGAGCTGCATTAGGCTTGGTTTGGTATCTTTCAATGCGTGTCAATAAAGCAGTTTTGCTGTGGTTAGGGCTAGGGCTAGGGCTTGGCATGGTGCTGTGTGGCGCTTTATATAGTTATTGCCTAATGCTATTAGAACTGGTCGCACCGCTGTGGCAAGAATTACTGGCAGCGATGCGACAACAATTTAATTTTTAATATCGCGCAGTGCACTTAAAGGTGCAATTTCAGCTAAATAACTTAGGCGATAGCGTCCAATCAAGGCACAAATCAGCGCCATCGCCAGTGGTAAAATCAGCCATAGGCTCATATGCAACTGCCATGTCATCCCCATTTTATACGCGACAATAGCACTTAGCACTTCAGCAAAGATACACGCTGCTATACCTGCCATTAAGCCAATCAAACCGACCTCAATGCTGAGCATGTTTTTCAGCTGCGCTTTAGCACCACCAAACGCACGTAATAAAGCCACTTCTTGCTGACGTGCATCCAGCATAAGGTTTAAACATGCCAATAACACCAAGAGCCCGGCTATGGCCACCAATACTGCCAACACACTTATAATATTGAGTAACACATCCAATAAGCGTTTGACCTCAGCAAGCATTAGCCCGACATCAATAAATACAGTATTACTAAAACGTTGAATCACTTCAATGAGTTGCGTTTGCTGTTCGGCCGGCACATAAAAGCTGCCTAAATAGCTGCCTGCATTAGCATCCATACTGTTGGGGCTAAAAATAAAGAAGAAATTAGGGCTAAAGCTTTCCCACTCGACACTGCGTAAATTAATCACCTCTGCAGTTAAATCCCCTTCAGGTAAACGAAAGGTTAAACGATCACCAATTTGAATCCCCAATTCTTGCGCAGTTTTAACTTCGACTGAGACCTGATTCACTGCACTAAACCTAGCTTGGCCTTGGATAATTTGATTATCTGCAGGAAAATGCTCAGCTTGGGTTAAATTGAGCTCACGACGTAAGGAATTACTTTTAGCTCGGTCGGCTTCCGTAAAGTCTTGAGCATTTTTAGCCACTAAACGACCACGAATATTTGGATATAAGGTGGTGCTTGACCACGCATTTTGCGCTAACACGGCTTCAAAGTCGGCCAAGTCAGTTGGTGGTAAACCATAAACAAACTGATTGGGGGTATCTTGTGGTAATTGCTGTTGCCAACGCTCTGTGAGATCGGTTTTTAACACCAACAGCACACTCATTAAACTTAGGCCCAAGGCCAAAGCAGTAATTTGCAATGCCATTTGTGGTAGTTGACGAATATAAGCACTTAAACGAGTTTTACGCTGCTGTATCAATTTGAGTAAGGCATAAATCAGTACATAAAGCATGACACATAACAGCGCTAAAGCTCCAATCACTACTAGACTCAGCGCGACATTTTGGGTGAGTAAAATACTAAATACAATTAAGCTTAAACCGCCACAGATTAAAGTACTTCGCATTTGGCTCAGGCTTTTATCTTGGCTGCGTAATACACGCACCGGCGCTGTATTCAGCAATTGCCATAAGCTCGGCAGCACAAAGCCAAGTAACACCACTAAACTGGTTAGCATGGCAATCGGTAGTGGCCCAAGCAGCAATTGCAGCACAGAAAATTCAATACTCAAATGTGGCATTAAAGTCAGCATCAACTGTAATAAGCCAAAGCCCATCAGCACCCCAAGTACGGCGCCAAATAATACAGCCAGTAGAAAAATCGCGGCCAATAAGGATATATATACACTTAAAATTTGTTGTTTAGATGCACCCATACAACGAATCAGCGCAATATGCTCTTGTTGTTGCTGAACATAACGCTGACTGGTTAAGGCAATGGCAATTCCACAGAGTAAAATGGTTAAAATATTGGCCAGCTGTAAAAAGGTATCCAAATTTTCAATTGGACGCATTAAGCGCTGATTACTTTCGCTGGCATTACGCAACCTTAAGCTACTGGCTTCATCTTGCTTGGCTGCATCAAGTTTTGGCTTTATGGCCTGTTCAAAGGCTTTCGTTTGCTGTGGTGCGCCGGACAAAAGCAGACGATATTCAATCCGACTGCCGACTTGAATAGCATTGGTTTTTGCCACATCAGCTTGGTGAATAATGACGCTAGGTGAAAAACCTGCAAAGCCCAATTCTTGATTAGAGTCTTGTTGAATCACTGCAGTAAATTTAAGCTGAGCATCAGCAATATTGACCCAATCGCCGAGTTGGACTTTGAGTAAATCTTGCGCGCGTGGACTAAGCCAAATGTGGCCTGCTTGTAATGGCGTGTCTGGCTGACTCTTTAAGCTTCCTCTTAAAGGAAAGTTATCTTCAATTGCTTTGACATTAACCATGACAAATTCTGCATCAGTATGTGCCATGGAGCTAAAGCTAGTCACTTCAGATTGCTGAAGATTATAGTGCTGAGCCTGTTCACGCCATGTTGGTACAAGTGGTGCTTGATCACTTAAGACCAAATCTGCGCCCAATAACTCAGCTGCTTGTAAGGCCACTGCATTTTGAATCTGTTGGTTACTAAATTTTAAGGCTGTGGTGGCACTAATGGCTAAAATTAATGCCACCAAAAGCAGGTAAATCCCGCTACTTTTAATGCTTTGTTGCCATAAGGGTCGAAATAAACTCATTCTTGCTCCTCACGCTCATGCAATTGCCCATCAATGAGCGTGAGATGGCGCTGACACTGGGCTGCCAATTGCGGGTCATGAGTCACCAAAATTAAGGTTGTACCCAATTCACGGTTTAAATTAAATAATAATTGCTCAATTTCGCGTGCTGTTTGTCCATCTAAATTACCTGTGGGTTCATCAGCAAAAATAATTTGAGGTTGACTGACCAAAGCACGTGCAATGGCAACACGCTGTTGCTCACCACCTGAAAGCACCTTTGGCGTTTGCTGGGCTTGGCGTGCTAAGCCAACTTTCTCCAATAATAACAACGCCCTTTTTTCGGCAGTTTTATACTCAAAATTAGGCTGCAAGCGTAAAGGCAGCAATACATTTTCTAAAGCACTAAGATGCCCAAGTAACTGAAAAGACTGAAATACAAAACCAATATGCTTTAAGCGCACCGCTGCGCGTTGTTCTTCATTTAAGTTATGAATTGCTTCACCACAGACATACAATTCACCACTTGAGGCCTGATCGAGGGTGGCTAAAATACCCAACAAGGTCGATTTACCTGAACCTGAACGCCCTGTAATGGCCACTTGTTCAGCCGCATGAATTTGTAGATTAAGCTCAGAAAAAATACTGAGCTGCTGGCTGCCAAGTTGTATCTTTTGTGTCAAATTTCGTGCACAAATAAGTGCTTGTGGCATGATAGTGGCATCATGGTGTAACGAAGTCATAGAATCCCTATTATGCAAAAGAAGCGAAGAATCATAGTGTTGGCTGCGGCTTTACTGGGTATAAGCTATGCAGAAGCAAAAACCGTCATGATTGTAGGTGATAGTATCAGCGCAGCTTATGGTATGCGCCCTGAACAAGGTTGGGTACATTTGTTACAACAACGCCTCAATCAACAGTATCCGAAACAACATAAAGTGGTCAATGCAAGTGTCAGTGGTGAAACTACAAGTGGTGCTTTGGCGCGTTTACCTAAGTTATTAACCACACATCAACCTGATGTAGTGGTAATTGAATTGGGGGGTAATGATGGTTTACGTGGTCAGCCACCACAAAATATTCAAAAGAACTTACGTCAGCTGGTACAAAAGAGCCAACGAGCCAATGCCAAAGTAATTATTTTGGGCATGAAAATTCCACCTAATTATGGCAAAGCCTATAGCCAAGCCTTTGAACACAATTACAAGGTGGTCAGTCAGCACTACAAAGTGCCGTTGATGCCATTTTTCTTAGAGGGTGTCGCGGGCAATAAAAACTTAATGCAAAGTGATTTAGTGCATCCAAATGCAAAAGCCCAACCCATTTTACTTAAAAATGCGTATTCTTATATTCAAAAAGCCCTATAAAAAAAGCCAGACTGATGTCTGGCTGATGACTCAGTCAAAATTTAGAAATCAAAGAAGGTTACTTCACCAGTTTCAAGTGAATATTCGGCACCTATCACTTTGAGCTTACCTTTTAAGATTAAACTTTCAATAACTGCAGAACCGTGACGTAATTGGTTGACTGAACCAAAGACATTGGCACGCACTGCATGATGTGAAAGTTTATCTAAATCATCTTTGAGTTCTGTTTGCATTAAAATTTCAACAGACGGACGAACACGGTTCACAATCGACATCAAATTTGCCGATGGCGGTTGCGATGGATTTTGTAAGGCTTCAATAGTGGAATGAATCGCGCCACAATGACTATGACCGAGTACCACCACTAAAGGGCAACCAAAACTGTCCGCGGCAAACTCTACACTACCCACTTGTGACGGTGCCACAATATTACCTGCTACACGAATCACAAATAAATCACCTAAGCCTTGGTCGAAGACCATTTCAGCAGGGACACGTGAATCTGAACAACCTAATACAATGGCAAAGGGCTCTTGGCTTTCTGCCATCTCAGCACGTTGTTGATGAGTAAGTAATTTTTGATGGTTGGTTTCACCATTTACAAAACGCTGATTTCCTTTTTTTAAGCGTTCTAAAGCTTCTTCTGCTGTAAGCATTTTCTACCACCCATATTAACGTTGCATTTAGTGTAATCGCATGAATTTTGAATGTCACTTGCAAAAAGGATTAGCTGTTTAATTTTTATATAATCTGTTACAAAAAAATAAAATTAAAATTAATTTATTAAAAAATAAAGTTTTATTTAATTTACAGCTGCTCTTTAATGCTAAAATTAGCGTTTTTTTATTGTATGGGCTGTGCTTAAAACTGCTCAATTAGTTGCTTGATCTGAAGTAAAAGCATTGAAAGCCAACTCTGCTACTGTCATCCTTAAGCCAATTTAAATTGGTTGTAGAGACGGTATGTACACCCATCCTTTGCTTGAGCAACTCATTGATGCTCAGCTTGATTTTTTAGACCAGTATTTTGCACAAGGCACTGTGGTCGAACAGGAATTGTTAAGCTTTTATCAATGGTTTAGAAAACAAACCTTAGCTGAGTTATGGTCCTTTGATGCGCTGAATCAGCTGCTGCAACAACAAATTTTAAATACCCCAGCATCTGAGCCATTAATCAGCCAAATTGCCGAACATATCCGTTTTTTTCTGATTCATCCAAGCAATGATACGACTCAAATTCAAGATGTGATTTCGGTGCTCACGGTCGATCAATTGGCACAATACGTGGCCAGTAAACGGGGGCATCGTGAGCGTTTGATTAAAACTGTGGTCAATAACCAAGCGTTTTCAGCTATGCTGAGTCAACTCATTCAACATGCCATTCAAGATTATTTAGATAATTCGATGGTTAAACATGTGCCCGGTGTGTCGCAATTTATGAAAATGGGCCGTAGCGTATTAGAAAGTGTGACCGATCAAGATTTAGACAACACCATTCAACAGTATTTACAGCGTAATATTTTAAAACTCAGTCAAATGAGTGAAAGTGTTTTGAATCAACATTTTGATGACGATAAGCTGTATCACTTTCAAGCGGGTCTGTGGCATAAGATTAAAACCAAACCGTTAAGCGTACTACGCAATTACATTGAGGTCCAAGATTTGCCGCAAACTGGGGCTTTAGGACATCAAATTTGGGATCACATACGCCAAACGGACTATTTAAAACAGCAATTACGTGACGGATTGTATGCATGGTATAGCCGTAATCAACAGCATAGCTTTGATCTGTTATTACGTGATTTAAATATTGATGAAGCCCTTGTGACTAAAGAGCTTAATACTTTATTACAGGCTGTGCTTACAAAAATGATTGCTTCTGGTCACTTACGTGAACGTAGCCGCATGGTGTTACGTGAATTTTATTATAGAGACGCTACACGGCGCTTGCTCAATGTATAAGTGATCACCCTGCTACGGCAGGGTGTTTTATAGCCGATGGTTATACTGCACTGCAGTACCACATTGCGCAAGCAGTTGAAATGGGAGATCTAACTGTTTAAGGCATTGATTGATTTGCTTAATTTTATGCGCTTGTTGTGATGTTGGTAACTGTAACGCCGGATGAATATAGCCTGCCTGCATCAGTAGAAATAAGGTTTCCATTAAAAATACTGGATTTTGCGCAAACTCAGGCTGAGCTAAAAAATCCTGAAAACTGCAGGCTTGGCGCTTGAGCTGCGCAAACATGTTAGCAATCAATGCTTGAGGCGCTGCTATTTGACCTATCTGAGTTTGAAAATGGCTGATACCTTGCATCGGTGCATGGGGCAATAATTTAAACTGAATAGCAGCTAATTGGCTTAGATGCTGCTGTTGGCTTAAGGCTTGTGGTGTTTTTTGGAAAATATCAATACGTTGTTTAGCATCACGCGCCAAATCTTTTAAATACTCTTTTAAAGCAGGTATTTGCGTATTGTGTAGCAAGGGCTGTATTTGAGCTGGAATGCTAATACTGTCTAAATTTTCACATGGATTAGCACTGCCCAAATAGCTCAATTTGGCGTGTTGATACAGTTGTTGATGCACATCCACACTATACAAAGGTTGCCAATGATCGGTTAAAAACTCATGTGCCAAATAGGCATCGCTTTGCGTTAAGGTTTTAAGGGCCTGCTCAATTTTAGGTTGATGTATAAAAGCACCTGCCCGCTGTAAATCTCGACATAAGCCTTTGGCAATCTCTAGACTATGTGCTGTATGCTGTTGATCTACCAAATGAAATAGCTTCTGAATAGCATTTAAGTCAGCAGAACCGGGATAACACATATAGTGTAAATAAAAAATCCCTTGCGCTTTTAAAAACTGAGCCACAATGGCTAAGATCTCTTGTTGTTGCTCAGCGGCCACCCAAGCATAAGTGCCATGATTAACAATAAAATCAAAATATTGATGATTGGTTGCTAAAAAATTGGCAAAGTCACCCTGTATAAACTTAATATTATTTAAGCCAAGCTTGTGAGCACGCTGCTTTGCTTGTTGAATATGCTGGGCATTAAAATCAATACCAACAAAATTTGCCTGAGGATAATTCGCCGCACACAGCAGTAAATTGCTGCCTGTGGCACAGCCAATTTCTAAATAATGAAACTCTTGCTCTGCTTGAGGCGCTGCAAAACCTAAAAAATATACCACGCTACTGAGCCATAACGGGGTCATTTCCTTATAGAAAAAACTCGGATAGACAGTATCAATTACATAACCATTTTGTTTTTGCATGATTCCTCTCAAACTAAACATGTACAGCATACATATGGGGCAAAATGCCCCATATGTAGCGCTTTTAGAAGCTTAGATTTACTGCAAAACTATAACGTCGACCATCGAGCACCCAGTCATTGCCATCTTCCAACACGTTTTTATTTTGCACGTTGTAAATACCTGTCGAAAGTTTCAGCTTATCGCTGTATTTATACACTGCACCAAGGTCAACAAAGGTATAATCAGGGGTGGCATTATTGCCCACTGTTTTACCGCGATAGTTGAGCTGTGTCCAAAGTAACCATTGATCATTCACATCCCAATCCAGTCCTGCATTAAACATATGTTTAGGCAAGTCATTCAGTGGTTTACCTTTGTTCGCCCCTGTTTTTTGCTCACTGTTGGTATAGGTATATGAATGGCGATATTTTAAGTAATCGGTAATAAAGTAATCTGTGGTGAGTTCAAGTCCGCGAATTTGTGCTTCATCCACATTATAGTTATAGGTATAACCTGTAGCGCTATATGGGAAACTCGGATTCTGTTGATAGAACTGACTGTTGGCAACAAAGTCATCAATTTCGTCTTGAGTATATGATGGTTTACCGCCTTCTGCTTCTGTTGGCAAACGACTGCCCGCAACACGTGACGAACGAGTAATTTTGTCATTAAAGTCAGTTTGATAGACCATTAAGCTGGCCAATATACCTAAATCACGATTTTCAAACGCAAAACCCGTTTCATAAGTTAAGCTGGTTTCAGGTTTTAAGTCTGGATTTGGCATAATTGCCCCACCCATGGAGTTAAGCATATATTGCGGGGATGAGCTACGTAAGCTTGGTGCCTTATAACCTGAAATCACCCCACCTTTAACGGTAAAATTGTCATTGGCTTTATACACTGCATAGGCTTTAGGGCTAAAGTTATCGCCAAAGAACTCATTTTCGTCATAGCGACCGCTGAGCGTTAATGCCAATTTGTCGGTCACATTCCACGTGTCTTCTGCAAATAATGACCATTGGTAGCGATCCATTTTCGTTACTTTACCTGCCATATTTGCCTGTTGGTTGGTCGCACCATCTTCTAAGTTTTCTTCTAAGTAACGACCACCAAGCGTGAGGGCGTGGTCATCAAAGAAATACGTTCCTTGAGTATTCGCAGTCAGGGTTTCAAATAAAATCCCCCCTGGGTTTTGTACTTTATCAATTGTACGCCCAGTAATTGAATTATTTTCGTCTTGGTCAAATTGTAGGTAAGAGCTGCTGACCCATTTATCGTATTTTGCTTCGTGATTTAAGCTGATGTTATTTTTTTCTAACTCTGAATAGGTACGCGATGCATCTGGCAACAAACTAATACCTGGGTTATGAGTACGTTGCTGCTGTGTATTTGAGATTTCAGCCGTTAAAGTATTATTGCTATTTGGGGTGTAAACCAACTTTGCCGCAATATTCTTTTTATTAAAATCAGGCTCGCTTTCACCAGATTCAGTGGTTGTGCGTTGTAGTGAACTCTCTTCAATGGTCTGTACACCGCCTGTCACTTGCATCGACAATAAATTTGCAATTAGGGGTGCTGTGACATACACACTGGTATTGGTGGCATCATTATTCACTTGATTAGACTGAGCTGCTTTGATGTATTCAGTACGAATACTGGCTGTCATTTTGTCTTGATGCTTTTTAGTAATAATATTAATTACACCACCCATGGCATCGGAACCATATAAAGATGAAGATGGCCCACGAATGACTTCGATACGTTCAATGGCTTCGATCGGCGGTAAGAAATTTACCGATGCGCCTTGTACCCCACCATTGGTGGTGAGTAGGCTTCCATCGTTCATCGGCTTACCGTCAATTAAGAACAAGGTATATGCCGAGCCCATACCACGAATAGAAATGCTCTGATTGGTACCGCCCCCTTGTACAAACACACCTGGTACATTTTTTAAAGCGTCTGTCACATCACTATAAGATTTTTTTTCTAGTTCTTCTGCGGTAATCACCGAAATCGTGGCAGCAGCATCTGCAATATTTTGCTCATAACCACCCGCTGTGGTCACAACAATGGTGTCTAATTCTACAGGTTGCTTTGTTGCTGTATCTTGTGCGTTTGCCACAACACCCATGGCTGAAAGTACGGCAAAAGCCAAAGTTGATCGTATTAACGGCTGGTTCATGTGCGCTTTACTCAGAATGCTATGAAGAGATAATGTTTAATTTGTTGCGCATTGTAACAAACAAGAATAATTTGTAAATTGTTTTTGATAATTATTATCATTAGCCTTTAAATTTTAAGCAAAAAAAATAGCCCCAATTATGGAGCTATTGATTGAGCAAAGAAGCTTATTTCATATAAGCACCTTCTGACTGCGTGTGATCCGTTTGGTCAATCACACGAGCAAGCTCAGGGACGTGTTGTTTTAAAGTCACTTCAACGCCTTGCTTCAAAGTCACATCAATGGCTGAACAACCTTGGCAACCACCACCAAATTTAAGTACCGCAGTTAAACCATGTTCAGGGTCTTCCACCACTTCAACTAAAGCGCAGTTACCACCGTGACCTGCTAAACCTGGGTTAATTTCTGATTGTAAAACGTAAGTAATACGCTCTTCTACAGATGCATCTGGACCTACGCGTGGCACTTTAGAGTTTGGTGCACGGAAAGTTAACTGACCACCAAAACGGTCTTTGTTGTAGTCAATCACAGCATCTAATAGATAAGGGATTGATGGGGCATCCACATAAGCTGGAAAATCTGGATACTGTTGGACATAGTCCGTTTCAACCACTTCATCTGGTGCGCTATATGCCATACAACATTCAGCACGCGGTGTTCCTGGATGCTCAACAAAAACGCGCACACCAATACCCGGCGTGTTTTGTTTTGCCAATAAATCACGAAGGTACTCTTGTGCAGAAGGCGTAATTAATAGATTTGGAATTTCTTCTGCGGCTACTGTGCTGCTGTTCTCAGTCGACATAACAATCTTTCCTCAAGCTGAAGCGTTCATTTTAACTGAAGATGCGGGGTAATTAAAAAAAATCAACCAAAATTGTCGGATTTATTGTCTATACTGCCGCAAATTGCTGTTTTAATGGCATGATATCCTTTAAATCGTATTGGTAGCGCTGCAATCTATGTTGGATTTACCTTTTAATCATACTGTCACTTTAATTTTAATTACGGTGGTCATATCGCTGTTGGCGTTTTCTAATCAAAATTTGATGAATCGTCTCATTTTTTGGCCACCTGCCATGCAACGCGGCCAGTATGACCGTTTTATTGGCCATGGTTTTATTCATGCAGATGGTGCCCATCTGTTATTTAACATGATCACGCTGTTTTTCTTTGGTTCGATCATTGAACAATTTTACCGTCAGTATTTATATGATTTGGGCTTTGTGCTGTTTTATTTAGGCGGTTTGATTGCGGCGATTATTCCAAGTTATTTAAAGCATAAAAATGATCATCGCTGGGCCAGCCTTGGTGCTTCGGGCGCTGTATCTGCGGTGTTATTTGCTTATATTTTATTTGAGCCTTGGAAACTGATTTTTGTGTTCTTTATTCCTGTACCTGCGATTATTTTTGCGGTGCTGTATGTGGCTTATAGTATTTGGTCAGGTAAACGTGGCAATTCCAATATCAATCATAGCGCGCATTTATGGGGTGCCGCTTACGGCATCATCATGACCATTATTATTGAACCGCGTTTAATTGGCCATTTCTTAAGAAAATTGAGTCAAATTCCATTTTGATAAAGCTCAGGCGCATCAGAGTGGGGCAGCTGTTGTTTAGCATAAAAAGTAAAATATTCAGCATAAAAACTTGTTTTATTTTGCAATCAGCTTTGCTTTAAGCTCGGCGCAAAAATAAGCTCAAGTTTAAAACCATGCCAAAATTAAAATTACTAACTGCCCTCACTTTAGCTGCACTCAGCTTTGCGATCACGGGTTGTCATCATGATGAGCCTAAGTCCGCGGCAAACATGGTCACCAAACAGCCTAATGTGCTGTTTATTATGGCTGATGATTTAGGCTATTCAGACCTAGGGGCTTTTGGTGGTGAAATTTCTACTCCACATTTAGATGCGCTTGCCAATGAGGGGCGCATTTTAACCAATTATCACACCGCACCAACATGCTCACCCACCCGTTCGCAACTGATTTCTGGCGCCGATCATCATTTGGCAGGCATTGGCGCGATGGCAGAACTCACCCCTGAGCATCTGCAAGGTCAACCTGGTTATGAAGGCTATTTAAATGAACGTTCGCTCTCAATTGCCGAAGTGTTACGTGATCATGGCTATCGTACTTATATCAGTGGCAAATGGCATTTGGGCTTGACCCCTGAAAGCAATGCACACGCTAAAGGTTTTGATCGTTCCTTTACCTTGTTGCAAGGTCTAGATTTACATTTTAAAGATGCCCCAAGCGCCTATAAACGTAACGCTACTTATACCGAAGATGGTCAAGTTGTGCCTATCAGCCAATTACCAGATGACTTTTTCTCCACCGATTACTATACCGATAAACTGTTGGCTTACTTAGAGCAAGATAAAGATTCAGACAAACCCTTTTTTGCCTATGCAGCTTACACCGCACCACATTGGCCTATTCAAGCTCCAACAGCATATAGCGATAAATATAAGGGCCGTTATGACGTCGGTTATGATGTCATTCGTGAACAACGTATTGCCCGCCTTAAACAATTGGGCCTGATTGATGCGAACTTCCAAGCTGCGAAACCTGTCACGACCGCACAAATTGGTTATGGCACATGGCAAGAACTTACACATGAGCAACGTGCCATCGAAGCACGTAAAATGGAAGTCTATGCAGGTATGGTGGAAAACCTAGATGCCAATATTGGTCGTATTATTGGTTATTTAAAAGCCAACAACCTGTATAACAATACCTTAATTTTCTTTGTCTCTGACAACGGTGCTGAAGGTGCTGTACGTGACTATAACGACCCAAGTTTTGATAGGTCTTTGGCTGCAGTCGGTACAGCCCAGTCTTATCATTATATTGGCCCACGTTGGGCAGAAGTGAGTGCTGCACCGTTCCATTTATGGAAAGAAACTGCAGCTGAGGGTGCAACCACAGCCCCTGCCATTGTCAAAATTCCACATCATCAGCAACGCCAAAATAGCTATGATGGTTTTACCTCTGTGCTTGATGTATTGCCCACCGTGTTAGACTATGCCCAGATTGCTGTACCACAAGGTCAATACAAAGGTCGCAACATTCATACCCCATCAGGCTATTCATGGAAAGCTAAACTTGAGAATAAAGCCGCTCAGGTACGTCCAAGCGATTTTAGTTTTGCCGATGAATTACATGGCAATATCTATGCCCGTCAAGGCGATTGGAAGATTGCTCGTCAAGCCAATGCCAAGTTGGGTACAGGTGAGTGGGAGTTATATAACTTAAAAAGCGACCGCGCTGAACGCCATAACTTAGCTGAGCAATATCCTGAGCAAGTGGCTAAATTGGCTCAAGTTTACGATCAATATCGTCGACAAAATGGCGTATTGAGTTACCAATAATGCGTTTTTTTTACTTGGCGCTGGCTTTACTACTGAGTGCCTGTCAGCAGCAACAACCGAAAAGCCAAGCCTTAGCGCTTGGCAATTTAACGCGTTGTCAGGATTATTCAGGTTTACCTACAGATTGGCAACGTAGCGCCACAGCAGGGATGCAATATATTCCTCACGGTCACTTAATGCTTGGTTCAGCGCTTGCTTATGCTGATGAGCGTAACTTTGGCGAAAAACAGCGCACTGTACAAGGGTTTTGGATCGATCAAACTGAAGTGACTGTGGCACAGTTTAGAAGCTTTGTTGAAGCTACTGGCTACGTGACAGACGCGGAAAAACAACACGCTGCCGCTATTTTTAGTCCAGACCCGAAGCAACCTAATACTTGGTGGCAACTGAAACATGGCCACAGTTGGCAATATCCTGAAGGCAAAGATCAAGCGGCAGCCAAAGAGCATGAGGCCGTACGTTTGGTTACTAAAAATGATGCCGAACATTATGCGCTATGGTTGGGGCGTGAGTTGCCTACTGAAATTGAGTGGGAGTACGCCGCTAAAACCCAACATTACCACGACCAAGGTTTAAAGCATGAACCACGTAATGCTCAGCATCAACCCAATGCCAATTATTGGCAAGGTGGTTTCCCCTTTGAACCGCAAGTTGAAGACCATTTTCAAGGCATTGCACCGGTTGGCTGCTATGCACCCAACGCATTTGGCTTATATGACATGATTGGCAATGTCTGGGAATGGACCGCATCTCCTTATCAAGGTGCTCATGACCATCATATGGGCAATTATGCGGCGCTCAGATCTAAACATAGCCAAAATTTTGTGCTCAAAGGCGGTTCGTTTTTATGTGCCAGTCAATATTGTGCCCGCTATCGTGCCAGTAGCCGTCACCCACAAGAATTTGATCTGGCCACCTCACATGTTGGTTTTCGTACCGTTTTACGTGGCAAACCTTAAAGGCATATCGCAAGCATGACATTTTTTCTCTACAATCTGATTTAAAATGCTAGCCCAAAACTGTTTGGGCATGGCTAATATAAGCAGCATAGAATTGAATATAACGAGATTTTTTATGTCACATGCCTTAGACGGTTTACAGTTTCCCATTGATCCCAAAACTCAAAAACCCAGCAGTACTAAAATCGGCAAGGAAATCATTGCCGAAGCCTTATCTTTAATTGATAACAAAACAGCTCAAGCCTTATTGGCCGAAAAAAACTGGCGTAAACAATATCCTCACTATTTTAAAGCGCTCGTTAAAGGCGCGATTTTAAATTCCGCCCATACCCTCATTATTGCCGAACAAGGCTTACAAAAAGCACGTAATAGTGTAGATTTTTATCGTTATGGCGAGCGTTATCATCTTAAAGATGCCATAAAACTCAATGCGCAAAATCTCTACACTGTTAAAATTCAAGGCAAAAGTCAGGCTGCACCTGCGTGGTATGTGCCTTATCAAGGGCAAAAGCTACAAGGCGCTGCGCTGCTCAAACAACTCGATGCTTGGCAAGCTGCTGGCATTATTGAGTCCAGTCATGCCGATGCCATGCGCCTGTGCGTCGCCCATCCAGAATGGTTTGATTTATCTGATCGTAATATGGTGCTGTTTGGTGCCGGCTCTGAAGCAGGACCTTTAACCTGGCTATGTCAATGGAAAGCCAATATTGTGGCTGTAGACTTGGCCAATGAAAAAGTATGGCAAGGCATTTTAGATAAAGTCCACGCTGGTAATGCCACTTTATATGCGCCAAGTCATCAAGCTGTTCAAGCCGATGCAGCTGATTTAGCCCAGCATTTAGGCGCCAATTTACTGAACGAAATTCCAGAGATTATTAAGTGGTTAGTGCAAAATCCCCATCCGCTAGATTTGGCCGCAATTGCCTATTTAGATGGTGAAAAACATGTGCGTGTATCAATTGCCATGGACAGCATTATGAGTGAAGTGAGTGCACAAAAAGCCAATACTAGCTTAATGTTTATGTGTACGCCAACTGATGTCTATGCGGTACCGCCTGAGGTGATTGAAGCTTCTAAAAGCAAATATCAACAGCGCGCTAAAATTCACAGCCAACTGAGTAAAGCGCTGGCCTTACTCAGCCAGCAACATTTATTTAAAGCCAATGATCACAGCTTAATTCAGTCTGATAATGGGCAAAAGTACGGTATAAGTGACTGTCTGGTGATTGAGCAAGGGCCAAACTATGCCTTAGCCAAACGCTTACAACAATGGCGTGCCACACTGGCACGCAGTCAGGGTCAAGTGGTCAGTATTAATATTGCCCCATCTACCACCACCCATTCTGTGGTGAAAAATCCGCTCCTCAAAGCCGCTTTTGATGGCGCACAATTATTTGATGTTGAAGCATTTGCACCTGAAACCACCAACGCATTAATGGCAGCACTTTGGGTACATGATTTACGTCATGCTCATTCTGTGGCACAGCCAACCACCGAGCTTCCACATCCTTTAGAACTGATGATGTCTGGTGCCAACCATGGCGGTTTATGGCGTGTGCCTTATTTGGCGCGCACTGCACTGCCTTTGGCTGCCGTATATGGTATGGCCAAGTCCAAATTACCGCTTAAACTGCTGAGCAAATTAAAGCCATAAAAAAACGCAGCCTTGGCTGCGTTTTTTTATGCTTAAGCTTAGAAGACTTTAAGCAATAACCAATACAACACACCTGATAAACAGATGGTTGCAGGTAGCGTAAAGATCCATGCCGACAGAATAGTTTTAACGGTATTAAAGTTTAAACCTGACTTATTGGCCACCATGGTACCTGCCACCGCAGAATTTAAAACATGTGTAGTCGACACTGGCATACCAAAGCCATCTGCTGCTGCAATGGTTGACATTGCCACCAGTTCAGCTGACATGCCTTGACCATACGTCATATGGTTTTTACCAATACGCTCACCTACTGTGACCACAATACGCTTCCAACCGACCATGGTTCCCAGACCCAATGCCAAGGCAACCGCCACTTTGACCCAAGTTGGAATGTATTGTAAGAATGAATCAAGGTTGTCGCGGTATTCATCCACGGTTTTTTCTTGGGCTGCCGTCATGGCCGGCAAAGCTTCCGCTTTATCCAAACGTTTGAAGGCTGTGGTGCTTAAATACATGTCATTACGGAATTCAGACACCAACTCTTCTGGTACATCTTTAATGTTGTTATAGCTACCTACTTTTTCACCCAAGTGATCGGTTAGGCTAGCTAAAGCCGGCACCACTTCAGGTGTAATTTCTTTGGTTTGTACATATTGCGTGATGATGGCACGTGCCTTTTCATCGGCAATATCTTCATGATTTGGATAAATGAGATCTGCTGTTTGTGCAGATAGCTGCCCGAAGGATTGCATATGCGCGCTATCGACATTTTTATTGAGCGAATACGCCAGCGGCACACAGCCAATTAAAATCAGCATGATTAAACCCATACCTTTTTGACCATCGTTTGAACCGTGGGCAAAACTCACACCGGTACAAGTAAAGATCAAAATAGCACGAATTAAAGGCGGTGGTGGCTTATTCCCTACAGGCGGTTGGAATAATTCCATTTGTTTCTTAAAGATTTTTTTCACCAATAAGAACAACACTGCCGCAAAAGCAAAACCAATTAACGGTGAGAATAACAGGGCTTTACCCACTTTCATCACCTGTTCCATATCTACACCTGATGCACCGCTACCTGCGTGCAAGATGTAGTTCATGATCCCAACCCCTAAGATCGAACCAATTAAGGTGTGCGAACTTGAAGCCGGAATACCTAAGAACCATGTGCCTAAGTTCCATAAAATGGCGGCAATCAGCATGGCAAAGACCATGGCAAAACCAGCACCTGAACCGACATTCATAATCAATTCGACAGGTAATAAGGCAATAATACCGTAGGCGACCGCACCACTTGCCACCATAACCCCTAAGAAGTTACAAAAACCCGCCCACATCACTGCCACAGGTGCCGGTAATGCATTGGTATAAATTACGGTTGCAACTGCGTTGGCGGTATCATGAAAGCCATTGACGAATTCAAAGCTGAGCGCAATAAATAAGGCGCTGGCCAATAAAATCACCGTATATAGCCCCAATGCCGGAACATGAGCTAAATCTGCAGACAATTGAAAGCCAATATAAATTAGCGTAGAAACAATCAGAGTCAAAAACACCGGCATAAAGAATTTCGGTGTCGGCACATGAACATTGGTCGACTGATCAGCCGAATGTTGTGCTGAGTCTTGGGGAGTTGGATTAGAATTCATGCAAGCAGGAATAGAGGATTCAAGGATCCCCATATTGTTCAATTAAATTATGACAATTATATGACAAAGAGACCCTGATCGCAGGCTATTTTAACTGCAATTGCTTGGTTTTGGTCGGTGGCGTACACATTATCGTCAAATAATGATCAAGATTTACAAGCGAGCATGATTTTTGGTCCTATCAATTAATAATGTACTGCACTCGTTGAAAGCACAGTTTTGATTTTTATTTAATCTAAGCAATAAATATGACAACAACATGAAAAAATTTCATTTCTTTGTATTTTCTGCATAACAATTCAACTGCTTAATTTGAATACTGCTTAATTTATAGCGAAGTCTGCTAATATATTGTCGATTTTCTATTCCATCGGATTGGGGTTTTGTATGTCCACACTCGCCACATTAAAAGAGCTTCTTGCCAAGCGCATCCTGATTATTGATGGTGCAATGGGCACCATGATTCAACGTCACAAACTCGAAGAAGCCGACTACCGTGGTGAACGCTTCGCTGACTGGGCATCTGACCTTAAAGGCAATAATGACCTTTTGGTGCTCACTCAGCCACAAATTATTCAAGGCATTCATGAAGCGTATCTTGAAGCGGGTGCGGATATTATTGAAACCAATACCTTTAACGGTACCCGTGTGTCGATGTCTGATTACCACATGGAAGATTTGGTTCCAGAAATTAATATTGCTGCTGCTCGTCTTGCTAAAGAAGCGTGTGCAAAATACTCAACGCCTGAAAAACCACGTTTTGTAGCAGGTGTACTTGGGCCAACATCACGTACAACCTCAATTTCACCAAATGTAAATGACCCTGCCTTCCGTAATATTACGTTTGATGAATTAAAAGAAAACTACATCGAATCGACTAAAGCGTTGATTGAAGGTGGTGCGGACATCATCCTCATCGAAACCGTATTTGATACGTTAAATGCTAAAGCTGCAATTTTTGCAGTCAAAGAAGTGTTTAAAGAGTTGGGCTATGAACTGCCAATTATGATTTCAGGCACGATTACTGATGCTTCAGGTCGTACTTTAACAGGTCAAACCGCAGAAGCATTCTGGAACTCCATGCGCCATGCAGAGCCACTCTCTATTGGCTTTAACTGTGCGCTGGGTGCGGATGCAATGCGCCCACACGTCAAAACCGTGTCTGACGTTGCCAACACCTTTGTTTCAGCGCATCCAAACGCAGGCTTACCTAATGCCTTTGGTGGTTATGATGAAACGCCTGAGGAAACAGCAGCATTTATTAAAGAGTTTGCAGAAAGTGGTCTAATCAACATCACAGGTGGTTGTTGTGGTACCACGCCTGACCATATCCGTGCCATTGCACAAGCGGTTGAAGGCATTGCGCCGCGTCAAATTCCTGAAATCGAACCTGCGTGCCGTTTAAGTGGTTTAGAGCCATTTAACATCACTAAAGATTCATTGTTTGTGAACGTCGGTGAACGTACCAACGTGACAGGTTCTAAAAAATTCTTACGTTTAATTAAAGAAGAAAATTTTACCGAAGCTTTAGATGTTGCACGTCAGCAAGTTGAAGCAGGTGCACAGATCATCGATATCAACATGGATGAAGGCATGCTTGATTCGCAAGGTGCGATGGTGCATTTCTTAAATCTCATTGCATCTGAACCTGATATTTCACGTGTGCCTATTATGCTTGACTCTTCTAAATGGGAGATTATTGAAGCAGGCTTAAAATGCGTACAAGGTAAAGCGGTGGTGAACTCAATTTCCTTAAAAGAAGGTTATGACGAGTTTGTAGAACGTGCGCGTCTGTGCCGTCAATACGGTGCGGCTGTCATTGTCATGGCATTTGATGAAAAAGGTCAGGCTGATACCGCAGAACGTAAAAAAGAAATCTGTAAGCGTTCTTATGATGTGTTAGTAAATGAAGTCGGCTTCCCTGCTGAAGACATCATCTTTGACCCGAACGTGTTTGCGGTGGCAACAGGGATTGAAGAACACAACAACTACGGTGTGGACTTTATTGAAGCAACCGGTTGGATTAAACAAAACCTTCCACATGCAATGGTATCGGGCGGTATTTCTAACGTATCGTTCTCTTTCCGTGGTAACGAGCCTGTACGTGAAGCCATCCATGCGGTGTTCTTGTATCACGGTATTCAACAAGGCTTAACCATGGGCATCGTCAACGCAGGTCAGCTTGCAATTTATGATGACATCGATGCCGAGCTTAAAGAAGCGGTTGAAGATGTGGTGATGAACCGCAACCAAGGTGAAAGCGGTCAAGACGCGACTGAAAAACTTTTAACGGTTGCAGAAAAATATCGTGGTCAAGCAGGTGCACAAAAAGCTGAAGAAAACCTTGAGTGGCGTAATGAGAGCGTTGAAAAACGTCTTGAATATGCATTGGTTAAAGGCATCACCACGTATATTGATGAAGATACCGAAGAAGCACGTTTAAAATCTGCACGTCCTTTAGATGTAATTGAAGGGCCACTCATGGCAGGTATGAACGTGGTCGGTGATTTGTTCGGTTCGGGCAAAATGTTCTTACCACAGGTGGTAAAATCTGCACGTGTGATGAAACAAGCCGTTGCGTGGTTAAATCCATTTATCGAAGCTGAAAAAACTCAGGCTGAAGCAAAAGGTAAAATCTTACTTGCAACGGTAAAAGGCGACGTACACGACATCGGTAAAAATATCGTGGGTGTAGTTTTGGGCTGTAACGGTTATGACATCGTTGACCTTGGCGTGATGGTGCCTTGCGAGAAGATTCTTCAAACTGCGATTGATGAAAAAGTCGATATCATTGGTTTATCAGGCTTAATCACACCGTCATTGGATGAAATGGTGTTTGTTGCCAAAGAAATGCAACGTAAAGGCTTTAACATTCCACTGATGATTGGTGGTGCAACTACATCGAAAGCGCATACTGCGGTGAAGATTTCACCACAATATCAAAATGATGGCGTGTTCTATACGGCTGATGCTTCACGTGCTGTGGGTGTAGCAACACAACTTCTTTCTGCTGAAATGAAGCCAAAATTGATGGCAGATTACCAAGCAGATTATGAAAAAATCCGTGAGCGTTTAGCCAACAAACAACCGAAAGCTGCCAAACTGTCTTATGCAGACTCAATTGAACATGGCTTTAAGATTGATTTTGCTAAAAACGCACCTGTTAAGCCAAACTTTATTGGTTCGCAAACCTTTACCAACTATCCATTAGACACCTTAGTTGAGTATTTTGACTGGACACCATTCTTTATCTCTTGGAGTTTGGCGGGTAAATTCCCTGCAATTTTAACAGATGAAGTGGTAGGCGAAGCTGCGACTGATTTGTACAACCAAGCACAAGAGATGTTAAAAGACATCATCGAAAATAAACGCTTTGACGCACGTGCAACCTTTAACCTCTACCCTGCAAACCGTGTTGCGGCGGATACTGTTGCAGTCACCGATGAAAATGGTAATGTGACGCATCGCTTTAACCATATCCGTCAGCAGTCTGACAAAGTAACAGGTAAAGCCAACTTCTCGCTTGCTGACTTTGTTGCGCCTAAAGATGTGGCTCAGGATTATTTGGGTGGCTTTACGGTTTCAATCTTTGGTGCGGAAGAACTGTCGCAAGAATATAAAGCCAAAGGTGATGACTATAATGCCATTTTAGTACAAGCCTTAGGTGACCGTTTTGCCGAAGCCTTTGCCGAGCATTTACATGAACGAATCCGTAAAGAATTCTGGGGTTATCAAGCTGATGAAAACTTATCTAATGATGAGCTGATTAAAGAGAAGTATGTCGGGATTCGTCCTGCACCGGGCTACCCTGCTTGCCCAGAGCACTCTGAAAAAGCGCCTTTATTTGACTGGTTAGGCTCAACTGACAAGATTGGTACGCAACTGACCAGCAGCTTTGCGATGTGGCCACCTTCATCAGTCAGTGGTTTCTACTATGCCAACCCTGAAAGCCAGTACTTTAACGTGGGTAAAATCGCAGGCGACCAGCTTGAAGATTATGCGCAGCGTAAAGGTTGGACACTGGATGAAGCGAAACGTTGGTTAGCGCCAAATTTGGATGATTCGATTGTTTAAGAATCCTCTAATTTAGAAATAAAAAATCCCCTCGAGTGAGGGGATTTTTTAATCACCATTCAAATCGCTCATTTCGTTGTTTTTCATTTTCTTCATCTCTTTGAGCTTGTCTATCAATAGCAATTATCCACTCTTTTTCTTTAGCAATGATCAGCGACTCTAATTCTGGAAATATTGGTACTATTTTTTCTTTCAAACTTTGTATAGATGGTAATCTTCTAGACATTTCTTGTGACCAACTACCACTTGCTTGTGTAACCTTAAATATTGATTCATTAAACAAGTGTTCTAGCAGGCTTCCCCTTTCTTCTGACAATTTTAATAACTCCACTAATAAATCTAGCCATACAATCTTACTTTTTGTTTCACCTGTAGTTTCCTCTTGATAATTTTTAACACAAAATAATCTAGCATTTTCTATCCAGAATTTGATTTTGTCTTGATCTTTATCTATCCACTTCAGTACATCACTTGAATCAGCAAAAAACAAAACTTTATTTAAATCACCCTTCCAAAATTTTGATAAAAACTCCTCACCCTCTAAAAATTCTTTTATAAATTTGATTGTGTTCGTCTTTATTAATAATTTTAATATCTTAAATTTTTTATTCTCCCTATAAAGAGAAATGTATCGCTCACCATTAAAATAATCTCCAACATCTTTAAATATTTTATCTTCAAAATCCTCACCACAACCTAATAATACTTTTAAACCATCCTCATAGTGATTGAAGTTACTCTCACTACTAATAAATTCAGGAACATTGCCTAATAAAATAGGTTGATATTTCTCTGATAATTTTTTTTGAAAAAAACACTCCTCAAGTAACTCATAATGAGCTCTATCCCATTTTTCTAAATCAATTAGCCTATCTATAAACAGCTCAAATATTTCATTACTTATTCTATTATGATATTTAAAACCTGCCAATCTTGGCAATTGAGCGATATTAATTTTATCTTGCTTGAAAAGTTGGTAAAAATACTTAAACTCTTCATCATTTTGACAACTATCAAAAATCATATGAGGAGCTATATTCCTCAAAATAGTGTGATCCAATAAAAAATCTATAAATTTTTCATAATCTTTCTTTGAATTATTTTTAAAACCCTTTAATAATCCCAATAAAAACTCAGAACTCTTTATATCTGCTTCTATATATGTATGCTGAATTATATCAATACAATTATCAACATTCTCAAATATATGAACTGTACTTTCACCTAACTGAATCAAATATTGATGTGCTAACCATCCACTACTTGCTTTAATCAATAAATCCAAATTTTCTTTTAAAACCTCAATATCCTTTAAATTTTCACCTAAATATTGGATTAACTTCTCATAAGAATTAAATTCAGGAATTTTAATTGCATGTTCATCATTTTCACTTTTACTCATTCTATAGATATCATGATCTGGAGCTAAAATATAAGTCTGTAATAGCTCTCGAACCCTATTTTTATTAGGTCTTAGCTCTTTTTCCAAATTTTCTAATTCTTGTAATAATTTAGGTGAATTTATTTCTAATTCATCTTTATTGAGGTTAATAATACTTAGTAGTTGTCTATGAGCTTCAGGAAAATATTTACGCTCATTAAATTGCAGTAAAAACTTTCTCACAAACTCAACTTTTCCACATTTCCAAATAATAGCTTTAAGATTGTGCGTAAAAATCTGTCGAACTTTATCAACATTTCGATTATCTAGTTCATCTAATATACTAAGTAAAAACTCAACCCAACTCCAAATCTCTCCATAAGTTTTCGGCTGATAGCCATATTCACTTAATTGAGCTCTTTCAGAATAATCTCTCAGTAGAAAGCCATAATCATTGAAATTAAGTGCTTTAGATAAGCAATCTAAAAGGATTGACTCGTAATCAGGCTTCATTTTTAATTGAGTGACAACTTCTTTTTTTTGCTCTAAATCAGCCATTGTTTCTGATGTATAGAGCCTAAATAATGGAGTTACTAAATCTCGAATAGAGTTGTTTCTTTCACCTTCTTTTTCATCTTTAGCAAAATAAATGAGTAAATCAAAAGCTTTTTTAAAGTTATGTGATTGATAAGATAAAGATCGAACTAATCTAGAAATTTCAACAAAATGAGTATTTTCCCTAGTTAGAAAACTAGGATCAGTATTATGCTTTTGTTCTAGTAATTCTAAAACTTGATCTTCAGCAATATGAGCAAGTAATCTAAATTTAACTAAATCCTGTGAATCATATCCATCATTTAAAAGTTTCTCTCCCAACCATCCACTAGAAGAAAACCATGATGTCACTAACTCTTGTACTTTTGGAACATCATGTAAGTAACTTAAACGTTTAATACAGGACATCTGCAAACGTACAGGCATATTTTGAATAAACTCATCTAGATGTCTAACTAACTTCTTTGAAATACATTCTTTAGCTAAATGATTTGCTAGTACATGCGGTAAAATAGCACGCCATGTCCCACGCTGTTGAACAATGTCTTTACTTTTCAGCTCTTCGATTTTTTCAATAGCATCATAACTATCAACTCTTGCGAATCTCGACACACAATCCAATTCAGAATTTTCTTCACCTACATCCTCTAAATTAAAGGAATAAACTAAAGCAAAATTTTGAGCAACTTTATATAACTCATCATCTCGCTGTCCTCTCTGCCAAAAGAGTCGTTCAAATAACTCAGAACTTGTAAGCAATGCTAAGTTATCAGTACGTTCAATATTTGAAGCAACTGCCAAAGCTAATCGATAGTTACCACCTGAGAACTCAGCAATTTTTCTTGCGTTTAAATCATTAATATGTGGGTAATGTCGCTCTATAACTTTTTTAATAATTTCAGGGCTATTTGGCTTTAATTTATAAACTTCTGTACTTTCTGGTAAATCGTCCTGAACATCATATTCAATAGTTAATAACGAAATTTGAGTATCTTGAATTTTTTTCGTTAAATTGCCATGTGTATCTTGGCCACAATTATCGACAATTAAAATATAGGGTTGCTTTTTTTGAATCAGCTCTTCAACAAAATGCTGAGGTTGTGGGTTAGGTGAATCACCAAAATCACAATACCAAACATTTTTAATATCTAGGCTATTGCTTCCAATGCGCTCATCGAAAAGAGCTTGAGCAAAGCGTGTTTTACCTACACCTGAGAGACCAACCAATCTTATAGAAGATCCGCCTACTGATAGTTTTTCTCGAATTGTATTGATACCATCAGTCACACTAATTTCATTTTTGTTAAAATCTTTAGGTACAATAACTTTAATATCTTCATCAACTAAATATTCTGCTTCAACTTTATCCTTTGTATTTGACCAATCATCGTAGCGTTGCCAACCTTCTAGCTTTTGCTCTGTAAAAAAGTATTTAGCTAAATCATCATGCTCTAAGCACACAAATTCAGATTCAAAAAATGAAGCTTCTCTCCATTCAAGCTCAATCATTAATTCTTTAGCTTTAGCATTTATATCTATTAAAGCCTGAGGGGACATCATCTTTTTTTCAGCTTTATTGTATGCTTCTCCCCAAAACTGATTTGTATATACCAATATTTTGGTTAGTGTGGGATGATCTCTTCTAGCTTTCTCTAGCATTTCTAAAAAGTCATCTTTATGGCTAGAAAGACTTGTAGAGTAAAACTTGGCTTGAAAGCCTATGACTTCACCCTCTTTTTCAATTGGATTTTTTTCAATGCCTGACTGATTTTTAAACCCAAACCATCCTTTTGGTAAATCAAATTCTCGACAAAATAATAGATAAGCAAACCATTCGAATGTCACTTGCTGATTATTTGAAAATTTTGCTGAAAAAATTTCCCAATTCGGTTGAATCATTCTATTTATCCTTTTTACTAGCTTAATGAAATTAAGTTAATTCAACTAAATATACAAGATACAAAAAATAGAACCTTTTCTAACCCATCACACCCAAATTATCCGTTTTAACATTATTCAATCAGCAAATTTCTACAAATTCCTGAATAATAGACTGCAAAATCTCCCCCGTCTAAAAACAGGTTAAATCCATGAAAAAACTCATGAACAACCCAGAACATCTGGTTGTCGACATGTGCCAAGGCTTTGTCCTTGCTCACCCAGAACTGACATTTGATTCCAACTATAAAATCATCGCAAAAAAACAAAAACACCAAAATGTGGCACTCATCAGTGGCGGTGGTAGCGGTCACGAACCTGCACATGCAGGCTTTGTAGGTCAAGGCATGTTAGATGCTGCCGTGTGTGGTGATGTCTTTGCATCGCCGTCGCAAATTCAAGTCTATAAAGCCCTACAGCAAGTTGCCACTGACAAAGGCGTGCTGATGATTATTAAAAACTATTCCGGCGATATGATGAATTTCCAGAACGGTGCAGCTTTAGCCACTGAAGATGGTATTAAAGTCGATTACGTCAAAGTGGCTGATGATATTGCGGTAAAAGATAGCCTCTATACGGTAGGTCGTCGTGGGGTAGCAGGCACAGTATTTGTGCATAAAATTGCCGGTGCTGCTGCAGCACAAGGTTTAGAACTGAGTGAAGTCAAAGCTGTGGCACAAAAAGCCGCGGATAGCGTTACCAGTTTAGGCTTTGCCTATAGCTCTTGTACCGTTCCTGCCAAAGGCACGCCAACCTTTACCCTTGCCGATGACGAAATGGAATATGGCGTAGGCATCCACGGCGAACCGGGGATCCGCCATGAGAAAATCTTGCCAGCAAAACAATTGGCACAGCGTATGGTCGATGATCTGTTCCTTGATCGTCCAGAACTCAGCGAAGTTGCCGTTATGATCAACGGTTTTGGTACTACCCCACTGCAAGAGTTGTATCTCTTTAACCAAGATGTTTGCCAATATCTCGCCAGCAAAGGCATCAAAATTTATCGTACTTTTGTGGGTAACTACATGACCAGTATTGATATGAACGGTGCTTCCGTATCCTTATTGGCATTGGATGATGAGCTCAAAGGCTATTTAGATGCACCTGCCAATACCCCTGCCTTTAAAATGGATGGTTCAGCTGCGCTGCCGCTGAATTTTGCTAGCGCTACAGATGCCAATGGCCTCAGTTTAAATACTGCTGTGGAAACGCATCCTGAACATGCCATCATTAGCAATGAACAATTTAGCATTGAAAATATGCGCTATGTGGTCGATGTAATGAGTGCCTGTATCATTAAAAATGAAGTGCCATTTTGTGAACTTGATGCCCATGCCGGCGATGGTGACTTTGGCATGAGTGTGGCCAAAGGCTTTAAGCAACTCAAACGTGAATGGCCAAGCTTATTGCAATACCAACATATGGATGAGTTTTTAGATCACTGCTCCATGATTATTATGCAACATTGTGGCGGTGCATCAGGACCCATCTGGGGGTCTGCGTTCCGTGCTGCAAGTAAAGCGATTGCAGGCAAAACAACACTATCAACGGCTGATTTTGCCGATATGCTCCAAGCGGCGGTCAAAGGCATTCAAACTACAGGTGAGCGTTCCTTTGGTCGTGGTGCTGTGGTGGGTGATAAAACCTTAATTGATGCCTTGGTACCATGTGCTGATGCTTGGTCTGCCAATACAGATAAAAGCTTTAAAGAGAATTTTATGCTTGGTGCACAAGCTGCGGTACAAGGTGCTGAAAATACCAAAAATATTGTGGCACGTATGGGCCGCGCCGGTACTGTTGGTGATCGTAGCCTAGGTTATCCAGATGCAGGGGCACATGGTTTGGGCGTCATCTTTAGCGATATTGCCAACCACGTTCAATAACGTGTTTGAGCAAACAAGCCTTGAATATTCAAGGCTTGTTTGCTTTAGGCCATAGTGACCCTCGTAAAAAATCCTAAACACATTAGGCTTTTTTATGTTTAAGATATTCCTCTAATGTCTGCTGAGTCACCTGACGTTTATGGCCTTTCAGCTGCGCTTCACTGAGTATGCCTTCGGCGTCAAGCACAGTCACAGGATGACCATCTGCTTGTAAGCGTTTTAACCCTTCAAACAACATACGTGCCCCCACATCATGCACCAAACTTACATTCGTTAAATCTAAAATAATGGCATGATCTGCCACAGGTTCAGCTTGCAAGATACGTAACAGCATTTCTGATTCGGTGAATTGCAGCACACCGCGTAGTTCAAACACCACGGTACCGTCAGATTGCACACTGCGGCTCTGTACAATGGTTTGTGCCGATGGTGTCCCTTGCATCAGATGTAAACCCATGTCATGCGATAAACGCTCAAATATTTTCACGCCACGGACACTGTTGCCATGTTCATCGATTTTGGGTGAAAACACGGCAATCCCTACTTGCCCAGGCAACACCCCAAAAATCCCACCCGCCACACCACTTTTGGCCGGAATACCAACGGTACTTAGCCAATCTCCGGCAGCATCATACATACCACATGTCATCATGACACTTAACACTTGGCGCACCACAGCGCCATCAAGCAAGCGCTCACCTGTAATCGCGTCAATTCCACCATTGGCAAGCACACTGCTGATACGGGCTAAGTCTTTGACCGTGACTAAAATCGCGCATTGCTTGACATAGCCATGCACAATCTCCACAGGATCTTCTGTTAACACCCCAACCGTCCGCAACATATAGGCAATGGATAAATTACGAAATGCTGTCTGAATCTCAGATTCATATACGCTTAGATCAAATTTTAATTCACGCCCTGCCAACCGACTTAAAAATTGGCGCAGTTTTTCTGCCCGTTGTTGGCCTTTTTGCACCGTAATTAACGCATGGGTGGTAATGGCACCTGAGTTAATCATTGGATTTTTGGGGCGTTTGGTTTCTTGGTCTAAAGAAATTTGATTAAATGCTTCACCTGAAGGTTCAACATCAACTTTCTCCAAAACCGCTGTTAAACCCAGTTGTTGCAGCGCTAACGCATAAGCAAAAGGTTTAGACATCGACTGAATGGTAAATTCAACCTCATCATCACCACTTGAGTAAATGGTGCCATCAACCGTGGATAACGCCAAAGCCAAGCGCTCAGGATTGGCTTGCGCCAGCTCTGGAATATAATCTGCCAACGCACCTTGGCTGTTGCAATTGCATTGGGTTAATACGTGGGCGAGGTAATCAGGGACAGGCGTTTGCATCGTTCATCATCATTATTGTTATGTATTTAACATAAACCCTGACTTAAGCTGTGCCAATAGCTACAAGGCTGGACTTACAATTTTATCACATGGCTATAGCGCTGCTTCAGTCAAACGCTGGTGAAATAAAATCCCATCTAAATGATCAATTTCATGCTGCACCATTCGTGCAGGAAAGCCCTGATATTCAGCGCTATGCATCTGCCCGTTTATGTCCGCCTAACACACTTGAATAGAGGCACTACGTGCCACCTGTCCACGCTGCATGGCACACTTAAACAGCCCTCTGCAGCTAACAACAGCTCATTTGAGCGATGGGTAATCACTGGATTAATCATCACCACTGCTGCCATTTCTGGTGCATTTGGGTAACATGGATTAGGGGATGAAGCTACAATAATAATGCGTTTGGAAAGATACACTTGCGATGCGGCAATACCACCCCCATGACGTACAGAGTACTTTGCATTTGTGCCACATAAGCTCGCAGCCCAGCACTATTAAATTCGTCTTGACTCAGCGCTTGTGCAAGCAGCGTTAAAATCGCTTCGCCTTGTTGGGCAACGTGCATGTCAATCTGCTTTTTTTAGTCGGTCAGCGCTTTATATAGATTTAATATGATATTAATTTGCACTTTGGCTTCGTATTTCCTACATGTTTTGTTGGTATAATCCAAGTGCTTATTCGATTGTAATGTATTTTTAGAATGCTCACGTCACAGTTGCATGCTTTTGGTTTTATTATTCCTAGTTTTTTGCTGTGTCTAGGCAGTGGAATTTTATGGATAGGACGTAGCAAACATATTGCCCCTTATGTGCGTTATTTTGCCTGCGTCATTGTGATGGCGGGTATCTTACAAATCGCTCAAGCGATCGCTATTCCGCAGCAGATGATCGACGTGCTGCCTTGGCTATGTGTATGGTTTCTACTGGCCATTAGTCTGATGACACATAGCATTTATTTACGTTTTAAAATTCGAACCCATTGGCCTTATGTAGTCAGTGTGATTATTTTAAGCATCCCGATCTTTTTATATTTTACGTATATTGACTATAGTTTTGAATCTCGTCTGAGTGCCACTATGGTGGCAACCTTACTGATTTTTGGCAATAATTTACGCGGCATTTTGACCAACCGTTCCCAACATTGGTTAGATCATTTGCTTAAGATCATCATTATTCTGATGTTGAGCTTTTTTGTCTGCCAAGTGATGTTTTTGGTGCTGATGGCCAACACGCTATGGTTAGATGCTTATGTGACCCTATTTTGGTCGAGCACACAATTTACCAGTCTATTTTTTAATATGGCAATTTTTTCTTTATTGTCAGGCTGTGCCGTGCATGATTCAATGCGCACCTTAAAATATGAGCTTAGCATTGATCCATTAACTGGCTTATTTAATCGGCGTGCCCTCCATGAAAAACAAAAATTATTTCGTGCTTTACCTGAGGCACCTTATGCCTTGTTATTGTGTGATTTAGATCATTTTAAAAAAATCAATGACCAGTATGGGCATGCGATTGGTGATCTTGCCCTGCAGCACGTCAGTCAAATTATGCGCACGACTTTACGCCAAAATAATCGTATTATTCGTTTTGGTGGTGAAGAGTTTCTTGTGGTGTTGGCGGCCCCAGCTGATTTAGCCTTAGAAATGGCTGAATGTCTGCGTCATAATATCTATCGTCAGCCTTTATATTTACCCGAACAAGAAATTAGCATCACCATTAGCATTGGGGTAAGTTTTTTTGACGCGCCCTGTGATTTAGAACCTGCCTTACAAGATGCTGACCTGATGCTGTATCAAGCGAAAAAAATGGGCCGCGATCAAGTGGCATGGCAAATGGCCAGTTAATTCAAAAAACAGTTGTCGTATAAAAAATAATCCATCATGATTCAAAGCGATATGATTTCGTTTATCTTATAGAGAACATGCATGGACGCAAAAGATCGTCACACCCTTGGCTTATCGTCCTTAGGGGGCGCTTTAGAATTTTATGACTTTGTCATTTATGTCTTTTATGCCAAGATTATTTCTGAGTTGTTTTTCCCTAGCGGCTTGAGTCCGTTTTGGGCCATGCTCAACACTTATGGCATTTTTGCCGCGGGCTATTTTTTCCGTCCTTTAGGTGGTGTGGTGATGGCACATTTTGGTGACCTGCTTGGGCGTAAAAAGTTGTTTAGTTTATCTATTTTACTCATGGCCTTACCAACGCTTGTGATTGGCATCATGCCCACTTTTGAAAGCATTGGTTATGCAGCACCACTGTTGTTATTGCTGATGCGTGTGGTACAAGGCATTGCTATTGGTGGAGAAATTCCTGCTGCATGGACCTTTGTCTCGGAGCATGTACCGGCATCTAAAGTGGGTTTTGCTAATGGCATTTTAACCGCCAGTTTATCTTTGGGGATTTTACTGGGTGCGTTAATGTCCTTATGGATTTCGCTGCAATTTAGCGAAACCCAAATCTATGATTGGGCATGGCGTATTCCGTTTATTGTCGGGGGAGTATTTGGGTTATTGGCGATGTATTTACGTAGCTATTTAAAAGAAACCCCAGTATTTCAAGCCATGCAAGCCAAAAAACAATTAGCCAAAGAATTGCCAGTTAAACAAGTCTTAGCCTCGCATAAAACCGCAGTGGGGATTGGTATGTTAATGACTTGGTTTTTAACCGCGTGTGTGGTGGTGCTGATTTTAACCATGCCAAATCTACTAACCACTCACTTTGGCTATAGTCGTAGCCAAGCATTTAGCATGCAAAGTTTAGCCATTGTCATGCAAATGATAGGCTGTGTTGCTGCCGGTGTTTTGGCAGATCGTTTGGGTGCTGGGCGAGTCCTACTGGTCGGGGCAATGTTCGTTGCCACTATTGCCGGCATTTTCTATCAAAGTTTAGGCCATGCCAGTGAAACCAGCATCTTTATGCTGTATATGCTGCTGGGTTTAGCCTCGGGCACAGTGGGCATGGTGTCTTATGCCTTAGTCAAAATGTTCCCTGCAGCTATTCGTTTTTCTGGGATTTCATTTTCCTATAATGTGGCGTATGCCATTGCTGGTGGCTTAACCTTACCTGTGGTGCAATGGCTGAGTTTATATAGCAAAATTGGCGCGCTATATTATATTTGGGTGGTCTGTCTAGTCAGTGGATTTACGGCGTTGATTTATCGTCAATGCTTTGAAAAATCGAACAATGCGGTTCAGACAAAGTCAGCTGAGTATGATCACCAACCTTAAAATTTAAACGATAATGACGAAATTCCACTACGGCGTAGAATTGTTCTGCGCCGTCATCTAAACCACTTACATGCCATGTCGTGCCTGGTGGAAAATCGTGTAGCCACGGCGCAGCATAAAAATCTGCCACTGAAGCGAGTGCTAAATCAGGCGTTTCCATCAGCTTATGACAGACCTGTAAAAACTGCTGAATATGTTTGTGATGAAAGTCGATCAGCATGCTTATTCCAATAACCGTAATTTCTTTAATCGCGCTCGAATTGCGCCCACATTACGTTGCAAGCGCTGGGCAATTTCCTTTAATGGCAATTGTTCGAGCATAAAGGCATCAATTAAACGTACTTCTTCATCTTCATCCCAAGGTTGATAGGCCTTGGCTGCTGGCTGAATGCTTTGAATCTCGCTGGCTGCCAAATTAACCGTATTGCTTGCTTGTGGCTGTTGCATATGTTGATGCTTATGTACCAAATCGGTAATTTCTTGATAGAAGCCTTGGCTGTGACTGGCCAGAAGATATAAATATTCCTGCGCACGGGTCAGTGCGACATAGGCCAATTTACGTTCCGTGTCAGGCTCACGTTGAGCACGCGGCATGTGCTCTAACCCTAAGCAAAATACATGTTTAAACTCGAGACCTTTACAGGATTCTAGATTCAACACCTTAATGCTATTGCTGTCTAAATTGAGTTTCTTTTTGGCCTGTGAAGTCATCACCCATTCTAGTGGGGCTTGAGCACAATGCTGACTAAACGCTTGATTAAGCCCCTGTTCATCTTGTTTGTGTTCGCCATGATAGGCTCTTAAAATAGCAATCTCTTTGGCTGCGGTACCTTGCTGCAATAAACGTGCAACTTTTTTGGCAATAATTTCGAGTAATTTATGGCGGGCCGGCTCGTAGTGACTCATAGGATATTGCCCCATGCGGCATTCACCAGTATCTGGATTTAAGACCCGATCATAAATGTCTTGGCCTTGTAAGCTACCAATCTGCTGCGGATTCAAAAACTCACGCGCCACATCCAAAATCTCTTTGGTATTTCGGTAGCATTTAAGCAACTCAATCGGGCGTTTGCCTTGTACTTGTAAGCCCACCGACTTCCAACTCGGTTTGCTACGATTGAAAATATTTTGTGCAGGGTCATAGCAAAATAAAATGCTGTTGCTGACAGGATTGACCAATTGGGTTAACAGTTGAATCCACGCTTGGGAAAAATCCTGCCCCTCATCAATTAAAATCGCATCATAAGGATAAGTATTGGGATGCTCGGTTAAATAATCTTGCAACAACTTGACAATACGCTGCTCGTAATCTTCAGACGCCTCGCCCTGTTTAAAAGCAACATTCGCTTGGGTAATGCTTTTCACCACGCCATGGAAATTTTGTACGTCAATCGCTTGCGTCTCACCCAACATGTTTTTAATGTGGTTGCATAAGGTATTGTTAAAGCACACCACCAAAATTTTCCAGTCTGGGTAGATTTGGCGTAAATAACGTGCACGACTGGCCAATACCAAAGACTTACCACTACCCGCGACGCCTTTTAAAATACGATGCCCTTCCCCTATGTTTTTGGCCACACTTTCTTGTTGTAGATCGAGCGCTTTAAAATCTTGCGCTTGTGCTGTAAATAAATCTTCTTGTGCCAAATGATTGACTCGAATTTCAGGAAAAATCATATAGCGCAGCGCTTTTTCTTGCGCATAGCTCAAAGGATTAAACTGAAAGCTAAACCCCTCAAAAGCTGACTGCAAACGCTGTTTGGCTTGCTTACGTCGCTGTGCATCATTAAGATCTAATTCTAGCTCATCTTTAAATAAGGCTTTTTGTGTAGGCGTAATGGCCGGTGCTAATAAACCCATCTCATTGGCATCATGACGGGTGATGTTGGTATAAAACACAGCATAGGTCACCGGAAAAATCAGCTTACCTTGGTATTGCCCATGCGGATTAATAAAGGCGGCATTTTGTTTACACTGATTCATCAGTTTTAAGCTAAATTGACGCGCTTGTACATTGGGATTCGCCACTGAGGTGACTTGGCCATTTTTATAAAAAGTGCCGGAAAAATACAGCTTATCCAATTGTCTAAAATTGCTTTTTGACCAGTCTTTGACTTCAATTGCCAATAAACCCCACGCTGGATGCCAAATTAAAAAATCCGAATAACGCCCCAGTGCTTCAGGTTCATACCAAATGCAGACCTGATCCTCATCGCTAAATAAGTGTTCTAAAAATTTAAAGACTTTCTTTTCGCCAGCAGTGGCGTCAGTTTGGTTTAAGCTGCTTGGTATAAATTCGGCCATGATCGAAACACTGTATTTTCCCCACGCGAAATATACGCTAATTTTGCGTTTAATTTAAGCGGCTTTGCTGCCATTGCTTTAAGCCCCAAATGGCCAGTCCCACAAAAGCTGCATATAAGGCTGCGGTTAAAAAAAGTTGCTTATACATAAACATGCCCACATAAATCACGTCTAATACAATCCATAACCACCAAGTGGCAAGATATTTACGACTGGCCCAATACGTAGCCAATAGGCTAAACGCCACCAATTGTGCATCTAATAAAGGTAAGGCAGCTTGGGTAAAATAATGCAGGCTTAAACCAAAAGCCAAGCCCAATACAAAGGTAATACATAACTGCACTCGCGCAGTTTTGAATGCAATATGCTGTACCTGTTGGTTGTTGTGCGTTTTATGCCACGTTGCAAAACCATACATGGCCATGCCCATAAAAAAGCCTTGCAACACGGTTTCGGCATAGAGTTGATAGGTATAAAACAAATAGCCATACACGGCTGCGGCAATAAAATTAAACAACCAACATAAAATATGTTTTTTTACCGTTAAAGAGACTGCGATGACACTTAAAATGACCGCAAAGATTTCTAAACTGCTCATTCTAAATGCGCCATGGGCAATTTGAGGCGTTCATCCATATGTTGGCTGCTATATTCAGGATGAAACTGGGGTTTCCATAAACTCAGTTTATGCTCTTCGCCAAAACGATCGACATGTAACTGGAAGATGCCATAACGGCCAATATAATATTCATAAGATTGGCTGGCAAAGGTCAAATAAATGGACCATTCTTCTAAATCTAAACGACGCACTTCATGCTGAGTTTCTAGCGGCAATTTACTCAGTAAGTCATCCCGCATGGCAAACACGGCCCGCGAATCACGTTGCTCGATACATTGCTGCATAAAAAGGCGTGCTACTTCATCAAAGAGGATTTGTTTTTCTAAAAAAATTTGCGCCAATACATCGTCAATAAAACGCGCAGGCCCAGCCGTTAAAGGCGGGGTATAAGGCGCTTGTGTCATTGTACGACTGGTCAATTCTAAGTAGTGATACATCAATATCGCCAAGACCACAATTACAACGAAAATCAAGAGCATATGACCCATTGGGCAACCTATGTTTATCGCAAAACTTTATGGCGCTACTATAACGATTCTCAGGCAATAAAATAAACCTTATTTCAGCCTATCAGCGAAATATAATCCGCTTTAAAGGCCTAAGATCCAAACGGATCTTAGGCCTTCATGCTTAGTCGCGTGTTTTTACATCATACAACTCAATTTCAAAAATTAAGTTTGAATTGGCAGGAATTACGTTGCCCATTTTGCGCTCGCCATAAGCCAAATGTGCCGGCACGATCAGTTTACGTTTGCCACCCACTTTCATGCCCATAATGCCTTGATCCCAACCTTTAATGACACGACCTGTACCAATCACGCATTCAAAGTAGTTACCACGATCAAGTGATGAGTCAAATTTGGTGCCATCTTCTAACCAACCGGTATAATGCGTGGTAATTAACGCACCTTTGACCGCTTCTTTACCTGTCCCTTCAACTAGGTCAATGATTTGTAATTCGTTGCTCATTTCATATACCTCAACAAAAACGCTAGTATAAACAAGATTAGAAATTCAGTTCTTGAATATCCGGATCATTGAGTAAATATTCGGTTAAGCGTTGATGATTTGTTGCTGAACCAATCAAAATCCAACGGCCGCTAATACGATTTTGAGTTTTATGTTGGCTATTGCGAATGACTTTCAGCTGATAGGTTTTAAATAAATCTTCGTATTTGTCTAAGGTTTCTTGGTTATAGATACACACAATACGGTAAGGTCTGGCTTGGTTTAAATCTTCTATTTGTTCTTGCACATAAATTAAAATCGCCAGCACCATCATCACAATCACAGCGCTAAATACACTTAACATTTCATAACCTGCACCTACCGCCATGCCTAAAGCGGCAGTCATCCAAATCGTGGTGGCGGTGGTAATACCTGAAATGCGATTTTCTTCTTTAAAAATCACGCCTGCGCCTAAAAAGCCTAAACCAGTTAAAATATTGGCAGCTAAACGATCGGGATTGTCTACCCCAATTTTGATCGATAACATGGTAAATAAACAGGAGCTGACGCTCACCATAATCATGGTACGTAGCCCTGCCGATTTACTGCGATATTCACGTTCGGCACCAATGACCGCACCAATTGCTAAGGCCAGCACTAAACGATACATTTCTGCATCTGTCATGTTGTTCTTCTTATTGTGGATTTTCTTATAGTAGATATACAAAGCTTGGCGTTAAGATGCAAGTTTGCCTTAACGCCCAAGGCTTTATTTCAGCTGAGTCCATTCAATTGTGGCTTGCGCGTTGTCACCAATTAAGGTCCATTCACCATCCATGACATTGAGCTGTAATTGCATGGTACGTTCACACAGCGCTTGAATGGCGTTGGTTGTCGCTTCCGATAACTGCCACACTTCAACGTTTTTTAAAGTTTTGATTTTACTGCTACGCTTATACCATTCATCCACTGCTGAACCGTAGGCAATAACCGCCACTTGGTCGCAGCGTGCGCTGGCTTTTTTGACTTTATCTTCATCTGGCAAACCTACTTCAATCCATTTTTGTAATTGACCCGTAAGGTCTTTTTGCCACAGAGCTGGTTCATCAGTTTCAAATAAATCTTTGGTAAATTCTAAATGCTCATCAGCATAACGCGCATACGCCAAAATACGCACCATTAAACGTTCAATGGTTTCTGATGGGTGCAGTGCCATGGTCAGTTGGTAGTCGCCATACTGATGCACGTCCATATTGGCGATATTTAAGTCTGCCTTGTAAATGGTTGCTTTTAAAGCCATTGCTAAAATCTCCTGTTTGAATTGCCGCTAGGATACTCGATTTAAGCGGCAAACCTACGCTTTGGCGAAGTTTTTGCATGGTGTCGAGATAAATTTAAGTACTAGAGATAACCGCATGTGGCAGCGCTTTAAACAAAATTTATTTTTACAGGTGGTATTGGCCCTAATATTAGGGATTGGGATGGGGTTGCTTTGGCATGATGGCGCCTTAATGCTCAAACCCTTAGGTGATGGCTTTATTGCCCTGATTAAAATGCTCATTGCACCCATAGTCTTTTGTGTGGTGGTGTTAGGGATTTATGGCGCCCAAGATATTAAAAAAATGGGAAAAGTCGGCACCAAAACCATTATCTACTTTGAAATTGTGACCACACTTGCCCTGGTTTTAGGCATCGCGATTGCCTATATCTTTAAACCCGGTGCCGGTATGAATATTGATGTGGCCAGCTTAGATCAGCAAGACTTTAGTGTTTATGCCGAACGCGCTGAAGGCATCAGCTCTGGGGCAGAGTTTTTATTTAACTTGATTCCTAAAACTTTAATCGGTGCATTTAGCAATGGTGACATTTTACAAGTGCTGCTAATTGCCATTTTATTTGGCGTGAGCATGTTACTGATTCCCAAAACACTGGCCGAGATTGTATGCCAAGCGTTAGAAGCCTTTTCTGAAGTGTTTTTTAAAATGATGGGCTTAATTATTCGCCTTGCACCACTTGGGGTGTTTGGCTCTGTGGCCTATACCACCGCTAAATTTGGTCTAAATTCCTTTGCTCAGTTAGGTTATTTGGTGTTGCTGTTTTATGTCACTTGTATTTTATTTGTGCTGATTTTATTGGGCAGTATTTTAAAATTGAGCGGCTTAAATATTTTTAAGTTTTTAAATTACTTTAAAGCTGAGTTGTCTATTGTCATGGGGACCGCCTCTTCAGACTCAGTTTTACCGCAAGTCATGAAAAAACTTAAAAATTTAGGTATCAAAGACTCAACTGTAGGTTTAGTCATTCCGACTGGCTACTCATTTAATTTAGATGGTTTTTCAATTTATCTGACGTTAGCAGTCATTTTCATTGCCCAAGCCTGCAATATCGACCTATCCATGACCGATTTACTCAGTATTTTATTGGTATCTTTAATTACCTCTAAAGGGGCGCATGGAATCCCAGGCTCTGCTTTGGTGATTCTCGCCGCTACCTTATCAGTCATTCCAGCCTTACCAGCAATTGGGTTAGTCTTATTGCTGTCTGTCGATTGGTTTATTGGCATTATGCGTGCGTGCACCAATTTAATTGGCAATTGTGTGGCAACCGTAGTTATTGCGGATTGGGAAAATGATTTAGATCATGCCAAAGCACGTGAAGTACTGCATCAAGGCGCAACAACTCCACGCTCGGTTTAATCAATCGTGCTGATCAATACGGCAGGCCAAAAGCGCCGCTTCAAAGGCCTGCCAATCTCGCGCGCTTTGGTAAATCACTTCAATGCGGTTGTCGATATGTTCAGCACTGCTTTGGTAGTTAAATTGCTCAGGATTAAAATTAAAACTTTTCCAGCCTTGCTCAGTATTAAAAATTGCTTTAATACGTAACCAATCTTGCTGTTCACAAAGTAAATCTAATACATCATAAAAATTAAATTGCCAACGCTTGGAAAATTTCCAACCAGCTACCGCATAGCCTTGTGCTTGCTCAACATAGTGATACGGCAATTGTTTAATCTCAGGTAAAGCTTGATTAACTAAAGTCTTTTGTATTTTGAGAAGTGGCTGTACTTGACGCTTAGGTGCACGATAAACGTGATCAATGTCAGCCAGCTGAAGATTACCGTTTTCAGCAAGAAGCCACGTTTGTCCATAGGCTTGATATTCTTGCTGCAAGGCCTGTAGCGCCTGTTGATCGGCTGCTGTCATCAGATCTTGATGCGAAATCACAATCATCTGTGCAGCTTTGAGTTGATCTTGATAGAGGTGTTGTGTACTCCATGTGGCATCATGCAAACGTGAACCATCCACCACCGTAATTGGACTGCGTACAGCTAAATGCGCTTGCCAGTGAGGTTCGGTGAGTTGCTCTAACAACTCGGCAGGATGGCCCAGCCCTGTAGGTTCAATAAACAAACGATCCGGTTGTTCTTCGCTAAGTAAGCGCGACAAAGCAATTTGCATCGGTAATTGACTACTACAACATAAACAACCACCCAATAACTCTTTGACCGCATAGCCTGCATCTTGTGGCAGTAACGCTTGATCAACGCCAATTTGTCCAAACTCATTCATGAGCACTGCCCATGTTTCACCTTCAGGTTTTTGCGCGAGAAGTGCTTTTAAAAGTGTGGTTTTACCTGCGCCTAAAAAACCAGATATCACATGTGTGGCTACAGCTTGTGGCACAACGATTTGCATATCCACCCCCAATTTAAAATTGCCCTCATGCTATGCAAACTCAAGCTAAGTTGCAATACAAGCATTAAAATGCCAACTCAGACAGGCTGATGTAAGATTTGCTTACATTTTTAGTCGTCGCGTTGTATAGCTGCTTACTGCCTAAAAGGACTTCTTTGTTAAGTTATATTAAATTTTACGTTTAATTTCTAAGCGATTTTTCATATTTAGATACAATTTGAGCAAAAGTAAATGAATTTTATTTACAACAACTACACAGCTCAGACCTTATTGTATTTTTCACGTAATCATTAAATGACTTCTTTGTCACGCACCTTGCCCAACTTCACGGCAGCCTCGTAGTATGAGCTGCGTTGCACTGCTGCCCCCACATGAAGTGCAACATCTACTCTTTTTATTTTCAAGGATGCCAAATTATGAATATCAAAACCTTAACGCTAAGCGCCTTACTCGCTTCAACAGCAACTTTAAGCTTTGCCGATGTCAATGTGAATGAAACCCAGCAACCTGCTTCAGAAGCAGCTGCACCTATAGTGGTCTCTGATCAAGAACAAGTCGAAACACCGACGCCAATGCCAGCGCAAGAGACCCAATCTCAAGCGGAGTAAACCGGGCTTTTTTAACAACGCTGCCTCCAGAGTGCAATTGACTCAAACAGCGTTGAACATAAGGTCAAATTGTGCTGCGCAATTTGACCTTTTTTTATGTGCTCTTGGTTTTACTATAGAAAATAATGATGATTAAATCAAAAAACGATATGCCTATAAAATTAAAATTATCAATTAAAACAAAATATTAAATAAAAACCATCATTTCAAACCGATAAGATTTAGCCTAGCTATCCACTATGGCATAGCTTGTGAAAGAGCATTTTTAGGTCCTTAATAGGGCTATTGTGAATGGATTGAATGGATATTCGCTGTGACGACAAACAAAACTGAATATACGACTGAAGTTGCCATTTTAGGCGCAGGTCCTGTGGGTCTTACCATTGCTAACTACTTAAGTAAACAAGGCGTACAGGTCAAAGTGGTTGAGCAACTCGACAGTTTAATTGACTATCCACGTGCGATTGGTATTGATGATGAGTCTTTACGTACCATTCAATCTTTAGGTTTAGTTGATCAAGTTTTACCGCATACCACGCCTAATCATGCGATGCGCTTTTTAACCCCAAAAGGTCGCTGTTTTGCTGACATTCAGCCTATGACCCGCGAATTCGGTTTCTCGCGTCGTAATGCTTTTGTACAACCACAAGTTGATAGCATTTTATTAAATGGTTTAGCGCAGTATCCACACACTGAAGTGTTATTTGCCCGCCATTTAACCCATTTTAATCAAGATGCATCAGGGGTGACTTTAAATGTCACCACTAAAGATGGTGGCGAAGAAAGTATCCGCGCGCAGTATTTAATTGCCTGTGATGGCGGTAACTCAATTGTGCGTCGTACTTTGGGCATTGGTTTCGATGGTAAAACTGCGCCTAACCAATGGATTGTAATTGACATTGATAACGACCCACTGGCGACACCACATATTTACTTATGCTGTGATCCGGTGCGTCCATATGTTTCGGCAGCCCTACCACATGGTATCCGCCGTTTTGAATTTATGGTGATGCCAGGTGAAACTCAAGAAGAGTTAAGCAAACCTGAAAATATTGCCAAACTTCTTTCTAAAGTATTACCAACGACTGATGGCATTGAAGTGATCCGTCAACGTGTCTATACCCATAATGCCCGTATTGCCGATAAATTCCGTGTAGATCGCATTTTACTGGCAGGTGATGCTGCGCATATTATGCCAGTTTGGCAAGGTCAAGGTTATAACAGCGGTATGCGCGATGCGTTTAACTTGGCTTGGAAAGTCGCTCTAGTGGTACAAGGTAAAGCTCATGCTGCTCTACTGGATTCTTACCAAGTGGAACGTAAAGATCATGCCAAAGCAATGATTGATTTATCGGTAATGGCAGGTAACGTACTTGCGCCACCAAAGAAATGGCATGGTATTGTGCGTGATGGTATTGCGTATGCCCTTAACTATATCAAACCGATCAAGCAATATTTGCTAGAAATGCGTTTTAAACCTATGCCACAGTACCATGATGGTGCTTTAATCAATAATGGTGCCAAAACTACACCTGTGGGCAAAATGTTTATTCAGCCAAACGTACAGCTAGAATCTGGCGAAACAGTATTGCTTGATGAAGTTATTGGCAACGACTTTGCCATTGTGGCTTGGGGTGTTGATCCGAAATGGGGTATTTCAGATGCAACTATGCAAACTTGGCAAAAACTTGGGGTTAAATTTATCCAAGTGATTCCTGTGGTACAATTATCTAATAATAAACGTAAACACTATGACGGTGTGATTACCATTGGTGATCCTGCGACTGAGATTCGTAGCTGGTTTGGTAAAACCTCTGAATCTGTAGTGATTTTACGTCCAGACCGCTTTGTAGCAGCACTGGCTATTCCGCAAACTTTAGATCATGTCAGCCAACAATTATTTGCTAAGCTGCATGTCAACTAATCAAAGCTTTAAAAAAAACCACGCGCTCAGCGTGGTTTTTTTATGCGAATTTTATACTCCCTATACGGTTTTGATCTCAGCTATTAAATTAAAAAAATCCCATATAAAACTGTTCTTTTAAGATTTTTAAAATTAGGTGAATGGCATCGTTTTTATGCGCTTTACGATAGCTGGCATATAAGCCAATCATTGGTAAAGGCTCAACCGTATTTTTTACCACAATTTTATCGCCTAATAGCGGAATCACATAGGCCGGCACAATACTCCAGCCCACACCCATACCGACCAAATTCACATTCAGCAAGATATTGGTAGAGTGCTGCACCACGTTGACATTCAGCTTGGCATCTTTAAAGTAATTGGTAATTAATTTATGCAATTGCGGTGAAGCATCCTCATCACTAATCACAAAGTTTTGCCCATTAAAGCTTTTAATGCTGACATGACGTTGCTCAGCTATCGGGTCATCTTTGGGCACAATTAAAGCCAAAGGCTCACTAAAGATTTGCACGCATTCAATGTCAGGTGATTCATCTTGATAGCGCGTAAAGGCAATATCAAGCTCAGCTTTTTTTAAGGCTTTAAACTGATCAGCATCGGTAAAACTATGAAAATGAATTTTCAACTCAGGAAAATGCGCGCGGATATTGGGCATAATGTAGGGAAAGATTTTCATTTCTGCCACCGGCACAAAGCCAATATTCAGCTGATCTTTTTGTAAATTTGCCACGCGACGTGCATCTTGAATGGCGAGTTCTGCATGCTCTAAACTTAATAACGCTTGTTTTAAAAAAGCTTTACCTTCTTCGGTCAGTTCCACTTTACGATTAGAACGAATCAAAAGCTGCACACCAACTTCTGTTTCTAAGTCTTTAATTTGCTGACTTAATGACGGTTGCACGGTACACATACGCTGTGCGGCCTTGGTAAAATTCAGTTCTTCAGCAACTGCAACAAAATAGCGTAAATGGCGTAATTCCATAGCCGTATGCCCCCTAAGATAAACGAAGTTTGGCAGCAACTGTAGCCTTGTAATACAACAATGTTGCCAAAACAATTACAGCACAACCTAAATAAGTCAGTTGATAGTCAAAATAAGCAATGCAATAGCCCATCACCACTGAGCCTAGCGCAAGCCCCACATCAAATAAGGTAAAGAAAGTAGATACCGCATGCCCTATACGTGCCTTGTCTACCGATTGAATGGCCAGTGTTTGCATGCAAGGGAATAAAGAACCATAGCCCAGACCAATAAAGACCGCAGATAACCACAGTGTCCACTGATTTTGCACAAAACTAACAATTACCAAGCCAGTGGCAAAGGCAATAAAGGAAGGATAAATCACAAAGCTTGGACCTTTTTTGTCATAGAACTTACCCACCCATGGGCGTACCAACAACATTGAGGCAGCAAATACAATAAAGAATAGACTGGCGTATTGCAGCAAGTTTTGACTTTGCGCAAAAGCGGTTATAAAGCTGGTGATACTGGAATATGCAAAGGCCGTGAGTAAAGCCACTAAGCTAATACTAACCACTTTAAGCTCCACCACATCATGCAAACTGAGTCGCTTGCTAGCGACCTGATTTGTAGGGGTATGCTCAGGTACTTGAAGAGTTAAAGTAAAGAGATAACCAATAGTCGTTACAATGGTGAGCAGACCAAATAATGCATTAAAACTCATATACTGGATGGCGGTTAAGGCCAAAAGTGGCCCAAAGACCACGCCCAAATTGGTCGACATGACAAAATATCCCATGCCCTCGCCTTTACGGGATTCTGGGATAAACTCATTCACCACTGGCACATTGACCGTGGTTAAAATGCTAAACCAAAAGCCGTGTAAAAAGCGCACCAACAGCAGTGACCATAAACTATCAATAAAAATATAGCTAAAGGCAAACAGTAAAAATAAGATACCCGAACCACGTAGCGCCATTCTTTTGCCCAATTTCTCAATGATCAAACCTGAAAACGGTCGAATCATAATCGAAGACAGTAAAAATAACGTCAGTGCCAAACCGGCATCTTTCACCGTACCGCCTAAATCTTGCAAGATATAAATGGGCAAGATGGTTAAGGTGGCAAAGTAATAGATAAACAAAAATAAGTTATTACACAGACATAAGACAAAGGCGCGGTTCCATAATGACTCATGCATGAATCTGATCCTGCGGCAATTGAACGGGCGCTAAAACCAGCTGGACTAAATTTTCAATATAGCTTTGATCAGGCACCGCATTAAAAAAGATAATTTGATAATGAATCGGCGCATAGAGCGTATCTAGCATTAGCTCAAAAGCATAATCGGCGCGAATTTCTCCGCGCTTAATGGCCAGTGCAATCAACTCACGGGTTTGTTCACGCCGTGGTAATAAATACTGTTTAAAAAAATCAGCCGCGGCTTCACGATTTTGTGCCATCACCGCAAGTAAGGCACGACCAATCGGATGTTGCAAGGCACTTGCTAATTTAATCAGCTGCTGTTGTAAATTAAAGCTTAAAGATTGTTCAAAATCCAATTCAAACACTGAGGCGGTATGCTGTTTGAAACAATCTAAGACCAAGTCAGATTTATGTTTCCACCAACGATAAATCGTCGATTTACCTACACCTGCGCGACTGGCAATATCTTCAATGGTCATTTGGGCATAATCATGCTCAGTTAAGGCTTCAGCCACTGCATTTAAAATACACAGTTTACGGCGACTGGTTTTTTCTAAGTCCATGCTAGATCCAAAACGAAACGCTACGTATCGTTTTATTGTAGTGCAATTGCTATACAGTTGCCATAAAAAAAGACCTCTTCCGAGGTCTTTTTTTTTAGATCTTAACGATCTGATTTTTTATAAATACTACATGAAGGATGATGGTTTTCTTGTAAACGCGCCACCTTACGTTGTTCTGCAGCTTCAAAACGGCAACGCTTCCAATCATTGTCTAAGTTTAATGGTGGAATTTGTTTTGGCTTGCCTTGGTCATCTACTGCCACCATAGTGAAATAACAGCTATTGGTATGACGTACGGTACGTTTTTGAATATTTTGCGCTTCTACACGAATGCCAATTTCCATAGAAGTACGCCCAACATGGTTAACACTCGCCAAGAAAGTGACGAGTTCACCCACGTGAATTGCTTCTTTAAAGGTGACTTTATCTACCGACAAAGTGACCACATAACTGCCCGAATAGCGACTTGCACATGCATATGCCACTTGGTCAAGTAGCTTTAAAATGGTACCACCATGCACATTACCAGAAAAATTCGCCATATCAGGGGTCATTAATACGGTCATGGTCAGTTCAGATTGGTCATCTAACATTGGAGCAAGTTGGTCAAGTGGGGACATCGTGTTCTCAAGACAAAGGATGAATCATATTAGTTGAACGTCATTATACCTGCTTTAACAGAAATATCAGGTAAATTTGCCCAAAATACCATCACTATTATTTATATTAATTATGTCATCATTTAGATAAATATATAATAACTTCATGAGCAAGGTCTGCGCTGGCTACTAGTGAACAAGCGCACAACTGCTTTTAAGCTGAATGATGGACCAGACGTAGCATTTCAGGCGCAATATTGCCATAGCTAATATGCTGATTACCAAAATGTGCTTCAACTTCAAAGGAGCCATCGGCATTTTGCTTAATAATTTTAAAAATCACATCAGGCATCACTGCCAGTTTAACTTGCTGTCCGACTTGCATGCTCATCGTTGTTCCCCTCATTATATTTTGATGCTTTATCTGATTTCAGTATAGGTATTTTTTAGCATCTGGTAAATATAAACCCCTGAATCAGAAGGATTATATTGATAAATTATAAATATTAGATGATCGAAATTAAATCTTAATATTTTTTTATTTTTTGATATACATCAAATAATTAGCATTTTGAGGATTATTTTTTCAGCTAAATTTTTTGGGTTCTGCGACTTTTCAGTTACAAAAAAAGCCAAGTAAAACTTGGCTATAGCGCGTCCTTTTAATCAATATTGCACATGAAATTGTTGCAGACTGTGCTGCTTTTTGCTGGCCAAGACTTTTTGTAAAGCTGCCAACTGTTGCTGTGCTGCCTCTGCTCCAGCCTGCATAGTCATTTCACGACCGCGTACATCAAAAATATGTACCTTTTCACGTAAGTCAGGCTGAATCACAATATCAGCATGCTGTAGTTCTTGCTGTGCTAACTGCTGCTGCATGATATTGATGTTTTGGTTAAATAATCCCCATACATGATTGGTTTCGGTATACGCAGGCTGCGCTAGAATATCTACGGCAATAATGACATCCGCACCTAAATCACGCGCGACATTGACAGGTACTGGGCTAACCAAGCCGCCATCAACATATTCCATGCCTGCAATGTTGGTTGGAATAAACATACTTGGAATAGACACTGAGGCACGTACCGCCTGCCCAGTATCGCCATAGTTAAACACTACCTTTTGACCATGTTGTAATTGCGTGGCCACCACATACATCGGGATTTTCAGTTGATGCAGTGGTGTTTGATGAACCAGTGCATTGACATAGTCTTCAATTTTTTTACCGTCAAAAAAGCCCTTTTTATCTAAGCGGATATCACGTACATCATTGGCTTTCATATTTAGCGCAATGTCACGCAGTTGTGCAGCGTTTTTACCTTGTGCATATAAAGCACCTACTAAGCTTCCTGCACTGGTCCCTACAATAAAATCAGGTTGAATGCCAGCTTGTTCAAGTACTTCAATGGCACCAATATGGGCATAACCACGTGCGCCACCACTGCCTAAGACCAAAGCGACAATCGGACGCTGTTGTGTCTGTTTTAATTTTTGAAAATCAACACGATCAGGTTGTACCTGTGCCACTGCTGTTTTTGCATGGCTTGAAACAGCATTCAAACTTAAACACACAGCCAAAAACAGTTTGCCAGATTTCATCATGGGAGTTTAAAAATTAGCTAAAAATGTGGCGCAAGTGTATGCGATTTTCAAGCGCTGCTGTGTTGTATTTCATTTACCTGCAGCATTTAGATTTTATACTCGGAGAAAAAAAGCCTCCGTTTCCGGAGGCTTTGAATATCACCAAATATCAGAATTAACCTTGTCCTTAAACTTAGGATGGCGGTCCATTTTAAATTCTGGTTGTTTTACCCCTGCCTTGAGCTGTGAGGTGTAGTCTTTAAGCAACATCATCACAAATGGCATGAGCAGCAGAATTGCAATTAAGTTAATGCTGGCCATCACGCCCATAAATAAATCGGCCATTGACCAAATCAGCGGTACACTTGCAATTGAGCCAAAGTACACCATGATTAAGACAAAAACTCGGAATACAAGCATGACCCGTGGATTGTTATTTATAAATTGTACGTTGCCCTCTGCATAGGCATAGTTACCAATAATAGAGGAATAGGCAAATAAGAATAAGATTAAAGCTAAGAAATCATCTCCCCATGCACCAATCTGACTTTCCAAGGCCATTTGGGTTAAGGTCACCCCTTCAAAGCCTGCATTTTCGTACAAACCTGAAGCTAAGATGATAATTGCGGTACAAGAACATACCACAAAGGTATCAACAAACACGCCTAGCATTTGCACTAAACCTTGATTCACTGGATGTTTAACATCTGATGCCGCCGCCGCATTGGGTGCCGACCCCATACCTGCTTCATTGGAGAATAAGCCACGCTTAATACCCATCATCATTGCCATAGATATCATGGCACCAAAGAAACCACCTGCAGCCGCTTCAAACTCAAATGCTTTACTAAAAATGAGCTGAAACATACCTGGTAAAGCATCAATATTAAGAATAGCAATATACACAGCAACAGCTAAGTATAAAAATGCCATAAATGGCACAAAGCTTTCGGCAACTTTAGCAATACGTTTAATACCGCCAAAGATGATCAAGGCCGTCATAAAGACTAAAGCTAAACCTACCCAAGAAACTTCAAAGCCACCTGGCAGCATGATATTGGCTTGATCCCACCCCCAAGCATGCGAGGTTGCGCCAGTAATAGCATTGGCTTGTACCGCATTAAACACAAAGCCATAAGTAGAAATTAAAGCAATTGCAAAAACTACACCTAGCCATTTTTGCTTTAAACCTTGGGTAATGTAATACGCAGGACCACCACGGAATTGTTGGTTTTGATGATCACGAACTTTAAAGAGCTGTGCTAATGACGACTCAACAAAGGCTGAACTCATGCCTAAAAATGCGGTAAACCACATCCAAAATACTGCGCCAGGTCCACCAATGGCAATCGCAATCGCAACTCCGGCCACATTACCGACACCCACGCGGCTGGCAAGACCAGTCACGAAGGCTTGAAACGGGGTAATACCATGCGCATCATCACCAGGTTTACGGCTGTTTTTCATGACCTTAATACTGTGCAAAAACAGACGAACCTGCACAGCACCTGTTGCAACGGTATAAATAACACCGACTGCAACCAAGAACACCACCAAGAAGTCCCAAAGCGGACCATTTAGGGCATTAACCCCATCAAGTAGGGTCTGATTTAAACTTTCATTCATGTTGTTATCCTTATCCCATCAATCGTTGATGCGGGAGAAAAAAAGCAAAAAAGCCCCACATATATGGGGCTTAAATTTAAATACTGTCTAGCTTATCCGAAAAATCTTAAGATAGATTGAATCACCACAACGTTAATTAAATCAACGAAGAACGCACCACATAGCGGTACAATCAAGAAGGCTTTATGCGATGGACCATACATGTTGGTAATGGCTTGCATATTAGCAACAGCAGTTGGCGTTGCGCCCATACCAAAACCACAATGACCTGCAGCAAGTACTGCGGCATCATAGTTTTTACCCATTAAACGGAAGGTAATAAACGCAGCATATAATGCCATGGTAATGGTTTGAGCACCTAGAATCACCATTAATGGACCAGCAAGATCTGCCAACTGCCACAATTTTAATGATAACAAAGCCATAGCTAAATAAAGTGACAGCGAGGCATTACCAAATACATCAATCGCACGATCAAAGATAGTGACTTTAAAACCACCTTCTAACACGTTACGTAAAATTACACCACATGCCAACGCCCACACAAAAGTTGGCAGTTCAAACATAGTGCCTTTAGCATAACCTGTCATAAATTCTGCAAATGCTAAACAGATCGCGAAAAGACCTAAGGTAGTAATCGCATTATCAGCAGTAATCAAACGCACGCGATGTGGATATTCAAATGGTACATATTCATTACCACCTAAATCACCCACAGGGCGATTATCACGCTCTTCAATCTGTGCATTAGTACGTGGTGTCGCTAGCTGGTACTTATTAATTAAAGTTTTAGCTAATGGACCACCAATAATGCCCCCGATAATTAAACCAAAAGTGGCACTGGCCATACCCAGTGCTAAAGCCCCATTAATGCCGTGTTGGGTTTCTAAAATTTCACCCCAAGCACCAGCGGTACCATGCCCACCGGTTAAGGTAATCGAACCTGCAATTAAACCAATTAAAGGATCAATACCCAGTAAGGTAGCAAGACTGATACCTACTGCATTTTGCACCACAATAAATGAAGCAACAGCAGCTAAGAAAATAACTAACCCAAGCCCACCTTCTTTTAATTTAGAGAAGTTGGCACTTAAACCAATAGAAGCAAAGAAAATCAGCATAAAACTGCTTTGCAATGTGCTACTGGTCGTGATGCTATAGCCCCAAACGTTGTATACGATGAGAGAAATAACAGCCGCTACTAGACCACCTGCCACAGGCTCTGGAATATTGTAGCGTTTTAGAAAATCAATTTTATTGACCAAAAAGCGGCCCAGTAACAGCACAATGACCGCAGCAATAAGGGTATAAAATGCGTCGAAAGTAAATTCCATAGCCATGATATCCGTTAGAATGGTGAATTACTGTTATTGTTCTCATGGGGGCAAAGCACTGCCTCTAGAGTTACTTTAAATCAACTCTATTCAACCACAAGATAAATAATGTAAAGACCAATTTTGCAATAACACGTGATTCATTGAAGAATGAAAACAACGCAAAAAATAATAATTTGAGATCAAACCTTAGCGATCTGTCCCATCTAATCGGTAAAAAACGCGGTTATTATGCAGTTTTAATCTATCAAGTCCTATGCTTCAGGCTCAGTTTTTTGTTTAATTTGTTTCTTTTTTCAGCAAATCATAAAAAAAACCGAGGTGATATACCTCGGTTTGGTTATAAATCTAATTTTAGAAACTGTAACGTCCCATTAAACCCACACGGTTATCTTTAAATGATTTACCCTTAAAGTCTTCGCGCTTACCATTGACATATTCAATGCCTAAATCCACTGGCTTGACTGGTGAGTAAATAAAGTTGATCCATGCTTGCTGTACTTCTTTATTTGGTAGTATAGGTGTTGCTGAGTTGCTCTGAATATTCGCATAGCTATTCTCATCATCCGCAAATAACGCACCATAAGCTAAAGTTGAACGCCATTGTGGTGAGAATTTATAAGTTGCCCCCACTTGCACAGCATGGAATTCATTTTGTTCAATGTCTAGGTTGTCATCTAGAGCAAAAGCAGTGTTACTGCCGTATAAATACTTACTGTTACCTTGGACATAAGAATAGTCAGCAGAGAGTTTTAATGGTTGGCTAACTTGGTAGTTTAACCCTACCGCTGCGCCCCAAGCGATTGCATCATCTTTACCCACGTTTGCTTTGTAATGTTCAACTAAAGCACGCGCTGAAAGCGAGCCTTTACCTTCATCAAAGCCTTGCACTACTTTGGCAGCCAATACAGGAGCACTGTATTTCACACCTACCTCTTGATCATTTAGTTTGGATGCGCTGCTATCACCTTTTTCTAAGGCTAGCATCACTTGCGTTTGCGGTGCGACTTTATGGCTATAACGCACCATTGGAACACGTGATGTGCCACCCCCCACGTTAGTACCAAAGTCAATCATTTCTGGCGCATGATTCGATAAGAAGGTTGATGTAGTTTGACCAATTAACCAGTCATTGTAGGTTAAATAGGCATGGCGAATACGTAAGCTATCATTGCTACCTGCAAAGTCGGTTTCAACTTTACCTCCGAGTTTGCCATTTTCAAGTGGCGTAGAGAAATCGACGCCAATACGTGTGGTTTTTAAAGTTGAACGTAGTTTGTCCGAGGCCTTTTCATCACTATTAGCTACGCTGTTAAAGTCGTTATCAGCACCTTCAATAATATAGTTGGCATCAGCACGAACCGAACCATACAGCTTAAATTCAGCCCCATTGGCTGTGGTAAGTTTTAAAGCTTCTGGTTTAACTTTTTCAGCCGCAACTGGCTGTGCAACTTGCGTGATTTGTTGCTGTTGTTGCAATTGAATGTGTTGTTGTTGCTGAACTAAGCTTTTTAAAGCGGCAACTTCTTGGCGCAATTGCTCAATTTGTTGTTGCTCAGTTGCTGCTGATGCATTTGACCACATCAGGCTTGCGACTGCTGACACTAAGCTGATTTTTATTAAAGATTGCGCTTTATTGTTCACTTAAAACTCCAATTTTCTTGTTGCCATTGTTATGCATCCTTCTAAGCAATTGTTGTACCAGATCAAATCTGCTGAGGATGAATGTTTATGCGATTAAAATGGCATACTTTGTTACTTTTTTAAACAATCCAGTTACATTATTTTTTGACAAGTATATGCGTAGGCGTGCTTAGGCACAAAAAGAGGTCATTAGACCTCTTAATTGGCATGTGATTTAGAAATTATAAATGGCCATCATATTGACGCGCTGATCATCGCCACTACGGCTAACTTGGTTAGGTGTGGCAAAGGTTTTACGCTCCCCCATGGTGTACTCTAAACCAAAACTAACGGGTTTGATTGGGCTATAAAACACATTGGCCCATGTCTGCCATAATTCTTTATTTAAGTTACCGTTGGCATATTGCAGATAGTTGTCATTGTCATCTGCTTTCATAAAGCCATAGCCTAAAGTACCGCGCCATTGCTCATTAAATTTCTGCGTAATACCGACAATAATCGAGTCAAATTCGTTTTCATCGACAATGTTTTTATTGCTATCTTGAGCAAAGCCTTGGTTACTTGACAGTACAAAACTGCTGTCGCCTTTTACGTGGTAATAATCGGCTTTTAAAGTGGTGCTTGGGGTAATATCTAATTTTGTACCCAATCCCACACCCCATGCAGTGGTGGTATCACTGTCGGTGCGTTTTTCATTAACCATCCCCCGCAGACCAACTTGCATATTGTCAAGCACTTGATGGTTAAGACGTGTGGTGAGTGCCGGTAAACGCATGCTACTGCTGGAATCTTTAGGATCTTCAAGCGCCACAACAACATTGGTTGCTGGGCTAAATTTGTGTGTATAACGTACTTGTGGGGTACGTTTAATTGAACCACCGGTATAGGTCATGGCATCAACGGTGTCTGGAATATAATCAGGTGGCGCAAAGTTTGACCATGTTTGCCCCACCAACCAGTCGTTATAGCTTAAATATGCATGACGAATACGTAAGGCATCATTACTGCCTAAGAAATCTACTTCAACTTTACCAGTAACCTTGGCATCTTTGACTGGTGCAGCAAAGTCTAAGCCTAAACGTGTGGCACTTAAGGTGGTTCTTAAACGGTCTTTGTAACCCGGTTCACCCTCTAAAGCCACATTGGCAATTTGGTTATAGGGATTAGAGCCAGGTCCGCCTTCAATTTGATAACCGCCATCAGCACGGATGTTGCCATAGAGTTTAAATTCTGCACCACCTGTTGTAGTCATACTCAGCGGAGATTTTTTCTCTGCTGTCACGACTGGAGTGGCTTGCGGAGCCTGTACTTGATACTGACTCAAGCGTTGCTGTTCGGTATATTGCTGTACCAATTGACGCAGCTCTTGTACTTCTTGGCGTAACTGCTCAACTTCACTTTCCCCATTGGCATGTGCCAAAGAACTACCCGCAATTGCTGCACTTAATAGCAATAATTGAAATTTTGCTCGCATAAACTATCCTTTCACTCTTTTTGTTTTGGCATCCATCCTGATGCTGGCTCAAATTTGAACGATTTTTAGCTTTTGTAATAGCTATGCTTTAGTCGAATTTATCTTTTTAAATTTTCATGAATGAATTTTTGAATATTGATTCATGATTTGAAAACACTCTACAATGAATGGCACAAAAATAAGGATATAAGATGAATAATTTAAATCGTGCCGTGGTCGACCACGCCATTTGTTCACGGCGCTCGATTCGCGCTTTTTTAGCAGACCCAGTCCCTCAAGCTGTCATTAAAGAAATTTTGGCGGTCGCCAGTCGCGCACCATCAGGCAGTAATACCCAGCCATGGAAAGTGTATGTGGTGACTGGCCAAACACGGCAAAAGGTGATTGATACTGTTTGCCAAACCCAGCTTGAATTGCAGCAGCACCCAGATTTGGCGCAGCGCTATGTGGCCAGCTTCGACTATTACCCGAAAACTTGGTTTTCGCCTTTTATTGAACGGCGCCGCGAAAATGGTTTAGGGCTATATGGTTTATTGGGTCTAGGCAAAGACAATAAGGCGGGTATGGCTGCACAGCATTTACGTAACTATCAACTGTTTGATGCTCCTGTGGCGCTGTTTTTTACCACACATCAAAATTTAGGCGTTGGAGCGAAAATGGATATTGCCATGCTCATGCAAAATGTAATGACAGCTGCGCAAGCACGAGGCCTAGCGACGTGTCCTCAAGCAGCATGGAATCATTTTCATGCCTTGGTATTGCCTATTTTGGGCGCAGACGCCAATGAAGAGTTGGTGTGTGCGATTGCACTCGGTTATCCAGATGAGACCGCTTTAGTGAATGACTTTGTTACACCACGCGTCCCCGTTCGGGAGTTTACTGTGTTTTTAGATTAAGACAAACGCCCGAGTTGAATATGGCGCATCGCCCAATTGGCACCGCCAATAAACAGCAACATCATCAGTGCCATATTCAACAAAGGTGACCACATCAAAAAATTCAGTAAAACGCCACCAATCAAACCAGCACTAAATTGCATACTGCCCATCACGGCGCTCGCGGTCCCTGCACGGCTGCCTTGTTCTGACATGGCTAAAGCCATCGCATTAGGGCCAGTCAAACCAATGCCTGCCACAGTTAAAAATAGACCTAACAGTACCAAGGCCAAAGGGGCAGTGACCAAACCACATAACAACAAAAGTAAAGCGCCACCCGCTTGAATCATGCCACCGAGTTTTAAACGCGCTAAAATGCCATAACGCTTGACTAACCGTTTATTTAACGTAGAAAACAGCATAATCCCTACAGCATTACAGCCAAACACATAAGCAAACAACTGCTGCCCTAAGCCATAACTGTCCATTAACACCGCAGCGGAGCCACTAATATAGGTAAATAAAGCCCCACTACTTAAACAACCCGCCAGCATGGCATAGCAAAATAACGGATCTTTAAAAATGCTGGCATATAAGTTTAAGATTTGGCTAAAACTCAAATTTAAACGCCGTTCAGGCACTAAGGTTTCTTGAAAAAAGAAATGCACACAAAGTGCTGCGATGATACCAATTGCTGTTAAAAACGCGAAAATGATATGCCAATCAAAAAACAGGAGCACCCAAGCCCCTAAGGTAGGCGCCATAATTGGAGCAATTGTACTCACAATCATCATACTGGCAAAGGCTTGCGCTGAGGCATTGAGATCCAAGCGATCACGAATCGCTGCCCGTGCAATCACCACGCCAACACATCCCCCTAAAGCTTGTAATACCCGCGCGGCAATCAAGCTCCACTCACTATAGGCAAAGATACAGATTAAGCTTGCCAGCACATACAAGCTCAAACCAATATACAACGGTGGTTTACGTCCAATACGATCACTTAACGGACCATAAATTAACTGTCCAACGGCTAGACCTAAAAAATATGCTGGCAAACTGTTGGCCACCATTTGAGTGCTGACCCCAAAATCATCTGCCATCAGTGGCAAAGCCGGTAAATACATATCAATACTTAGGGGACCTAAAGCAGTGAGTAAGGCCAGCAGTAAAATCCAAGCATTCGAGTATTGTTTTGGTGCAGCATGTGACATGGCTATATTTATTTTTTAAATGGCAAGCGTGCAGACAATTCTACACCCTCATAGTATGATTTGCGTGGCAACAATGTTGTATTGATTGCAAAAAAACAGATCAACATAGATTAGGGATTCATCTTGAAAGCTTGGTTCTTAAAATTACAACAAGCCACTTATAATTCCACCTTGATGTATAACATCAGGATGTTAATCGCTTTTGCAGGTACAGCCTTTGTGCCCTATGCTCTGGATATGCAACTGGCAACTATTCCTTTAACTTTGGGCGTAGTAGCCGCCGGTTTAAGTGATATCGATGATCGTTTCTCAGCGCGTATCCTCAATCAGTTGTATACCTATTTAGGTTTCTTTATTACCGCTAGCTCGATTTATTTTTTATTCCCTTATCCGATCTTATTTGGCATCGGTTTAATTATTTCTTGTATTGGTTTTATCTTACTTGGTTCACTCGGGCGACGTTATGTCACTATCTCCTATGGCTGCTTGGTAGTGTCAGTGTATGCCATGCTGGGCGTGGATCTATTTGATGAGTGGTATAAACAGCCTTTATTGTTGGTAACAGGTGCACTGTGGTATGGGGTAATTTCTACCATTAGCTTTTTATTGTTTCCGGTGCGCCAAGTACAAGATCAATTGTCTAAAAGCTATAGTGCCTTAGGGCATTTCTTGTATGCCAAATCAAATTTATTTGATGTAGATATGACGCCTAAAAGCTATCAGCAAAGTATGATTGATTTATCGCTTGAAAACGGTAAATTGGTGGCGATTTTTAATGATTTAAAAACAGCGCTGCTGACCCGACTTAAAGGCGACCGTGGTCAAAAAGATACTCGGCGCAGCTTACAATATTATTTTGTCGCCCAAGATATTCATGAACGTGCCGATTCCGCACATATTGATTACCAAAAGCTCGCCAAGATTTTTGAACACAGTGATGTCTTGTTTCGCTTGCAACGGATTTTGTCTTTACAAGCCAAGGCCTGTCATGATTTAAGCGAAAGTCTGTCACGCCGCCAACATTATCAACACAATAAACGCTTTAAACATGCTTTTGCCAACTTAAAGCAGTCCTTAGAAAAGTTGCGCCAAGATCAACATTATGACCAAGTCTGGATTAATGCCCTATTTAGCCTGTATCAAAATTTAAAATCCATTGATGGACAATTGCGTAACCTAGAAACCGAACAAACCATGAATGAAGAAAAAGCCCGTCAAGCAGAAAATCAGCTTAAAGATGACGACTTAAAAGGCTTAGATGACATCATGATTCGGATTAAACAGCATTTAACCCCTGAATCGGTGTTATTCCGCCATGCAATTCGTTTGTCATTGGTGCTGCTGGTGGCTTATATTTTTGTCCAAGTAACCAATATCGAATATGGTTATTGGGTCTTGCTGACCGCTTTATTTGTCACTCAACCCAACTTTAATGCCACCAAACGTCGTTTACGCTTGCGTGTGATTGGTACGTTAATTGGGATTTTAATTGGCTATGCCATTTTATACTTTATTCCATCAATTGAAGGTCAGTTATTACTGTTAGTGTTCAGTGGTGTGTTGTTTTTTGAATTGCGTAGTAAACAATATGCACAAGCCACCGCCTTTATTACTATTTTGGCCTTACTGAATTTTAACCTCGATGGCATGGGTTTTGAGGCCGCAATTCCGCGTATGATTGATACGCTCGTGGGCTGTTTTATTGCATGGCTTGGGGTGTATTTTATTTTCCCAGACTGGAAATTCCGCCGCTTACCCCGTACCATCCGCCGTTCACTCGAAGCACAGTGTAACTACTTGGCGGAAGTGGTCACCCAATATCAAACTGGACGCAACAACGGTTTAAATTACCGCATTGTACGCCGCGCCGCGCATAACCGTGATGCCGATGTAGCCTCGTTAATTTCAACTTTAGCCACTGAACCAGATTTTGATCCCGATCAAAAAGCTTTAGCCTTTGAGTTTTTATGTTTAAGCCATACCTTTTTAAGTTATATCGCCGCTTTAGGTGCACATCGTGCACAGATTCAAGATCAAGAAGTTTTAAGCTTACTTGAAAATGCCTTGCATGATATTCAAGGGGCATTACTTGAAGATAAAGCACCCGATTTAACTGCACAAAATATGCTGCAAAATATTCGTCAGCGTCTGGTACAAAACCAAGATGAAGATCAGATCTCGTTGATTATTTTGCAACAACTGTCATTAATGCTGAGCATTTTGGAGCAGTTAAGCCATTTAAAACAAAGTTTAAGTCATGAACGTGATCAACATGCCACCGAACTTGCCTCGCTTTAGTTGCTATTTTTCGCACAATAAGTTCACGATGCTATGAGATTTAATGCTAAACTTTTCGCAGTTTTACATCTGTTATTTTCACTATGACCGCGAAAAATTTATACGCTTATACGCTGCAGCCTGTTCCGTACGAAGTGAGTGCCGATGAACAGCGCGAAATTCAATTAAAAATGTGGCGCAGTACCAATACTATTGGTACAAAAGCTTGGGCAATTATGGCTGCTGTGGTGGCTTTGTCTATTCTGGGTATTATTTTACTGAAAAACTATTCCACTATTTTTTGTTGGGTGGCAATTGTTTCAGTGGTGATTTACTTTTTAGTCCGTAAATTTGGCCTTGAATGGTACGTTAAACGCAAAATGAATGAATTTCCAACACAGGAAATTAAAGGCATTAAATTAGGTGTACAACCACACGGTTTAGTGATGCGTCAGCAAATGGGCGTGCAAGAAGGGGTGGCTGTGATTTCTTGGAAAGACATTTATGAGTGGTATAACACCCCTGAATATATGTTGGTCAAGTTTAAAGTCAAAGGACAAGAAGGTGCTTATATCCTGCCAAAACGTATGGATTCTAAGAACTTTTCTTTTGCTACTGTACGTAAGCATTTACAAGAAACAGTCGGCGCTCCTAAAACACTTTAAGTTTTAAGCTTTTTAAAAAACCTCCTAAATAGGAGGTTTTTTTATTTAAATGATAATGAGAATAAATATTAATACTTCACACATTCTCTATTTTCTTGAGATATACTCTACCGCATTCTATAAGCCTTATTTTTCGTCATGTTCAAAAAAATATTTTTCCAGATTCACTGGTTTTTAGGGATCACGGCTGGCCTTATCCTCTCCATTATGGGGGTAACAGGTGCGCTGTATTCTTATGAACCGCAAATTTTAAAATGGATCAACCAAGACAGCTATGTGGTTGAGGCTCAAAATAAAGCCACACTCAGCCCTGCTGAGATCTATCAGCGTTATGCTACTGCCCATCCTGATGCCAATATTAATAGCATTACCGTAGCCAAAGACCCAACTACGGCTGCTAGTATTAATGTGGCCAAAGAAGGTGAGCGTCGTGGTCAAACCATCATGCTCAACCCCTATGATGCTTCTGTATTGCCTGAAATTAAAGGTAAAGAGGTATTTCGCTTTATCGAACAATTGCACCGTAATTTAACTGTTGGCCCTGTAGGCAAACAAATTACCGGCGCCTGTACTTTAATGCTGATTTTCTTTGTGCTGAGTGGTCTGTATCTACGCTGGCCTAAACGTCATAGTATTAAACAGTGGTTATTTGTCAAACCACAACTGAAAGGTCGTAACTTCCTTTGGGATTTACATGCCGTTGTGGGAACTTGGGTGGTTGTGTTTTACCTGATTTTGGCATGTACCGGTTTGTACTGGTCATATGACTGGTGGCGAAATGGTATGTTTAAAGTGTTAGGGGTAGAACGCAGTCAAACTCAAGGCGGTCAAGGCGGTCAAGGCGGTCAAGGCGGTCAAGGCGGTCAAGGCGGTCAAGGCGGTCAAGGCGGTCAAGGCGGTCAAGGCGGTCAAGGCGGTCAAGGCGGTCAAGGCGGTCAAGGCGGTCAAGGCGAGCGTATGCAAGCGCGTGGTGCAGATCAAGCTACACGCAATCAACGTGCTGAAAAGATCAGCCCTGAACAAATTAATGTGGCTCTTAGCCAAGGTTGGCAAGGTTTTGGTCAAGTGGGACGTGATTTCTCGACCTTAACCATTAATATCCCTAAACGCGCCGATGGCGAAGTTTCAATGAGCTTCTTTGATGCTAATCCACAGCATGAACGGGCACGTAATAACTTCACTTTTAACTATCAAGACAACAGCATCGCTAAACTTGAGCTCTATGAAGATAAGAAGCTCAATGAAAAAATTATGAGCAGCATGCTGCCTGTTCATCGTGGTAGTTTCTTTGGTCCAATTTACCAATTTATGGCCATGCTGGCCGCTTTAGCCATGCCGCTGTTCTTTGTGACTGGTTGGATGCTGTATCTAAAACGCCGCAAACAAAAAGCATTAACTTTAGCTGCACGTCAGGGCGCCACCGCATTGGCTGTCAATGCAAATCAAAAACCATGGCTGATTGCCTATGCAACACAAACAGGTGTGTCCGAACAAATTGCTTGGCGGACTGCAACCAGCTTGCAAGATGCCAAAATTCCAACCCAAGTCAAAGCTGTACAAGATTTAAGCCTTGATGATTTCAAACAGGTTGAGCATGTATTGTTTGTTGCCAGCACCTATGGCACGGGTGAAGCACCAGACTTAGCGACCGGCTTTGCTAAAAAAATCTTAACTCAGCAGGCTGATCTACAGCATCTCAATTATGCAGTTTTAGCTTTAGGTTCAACAGATTATCCAGACAGCTACTGCTGTTTCGGCCATCAAATTGCTGCATGGTTACAACACAATGGTGCGCAAGCCCTGTTTGAAACCCTTGAGGTGAATAACGCCAGCAATGAAGATATTGCTCGCTGGAATAGTGCTTTAGCACAAAGTACCAATCTTGATTTAGCCAGCATGCACGTGGACAAGGTCTACGATGTTTGGACGCTCAAAAAACGTGAGCTGCTCAATCCTCACAGTTTAGGCCAAGGCGCATTTAATTTAGAACTGATCACCACGCATGATATTAGTTGGGAAGCCGGTGATATTGCCGAGATTCAACCGGGTAATAGTCAAGCGCGTCTTGAGGCATTTTTACAACAGCACAAACTCACAGCAACACCTGCGCTGTTACAGGCCTTACGTTATAAAGATCTGACGCAAAGCGTCAATGGTTTCTTTAGTGCTGAAGAATTATTAACACATCTCGCTGATTTACCAGCACGCGAATACTCGATCGCCAGTATTCCAAGCCAACAAATGCTACGTTTAGTGGTCCGTCAGCAGCGCCAGCAAGGTGAGCTGGGCTTAGGTTCAGGTTGGTTAACTGAGCATCTAGGCGTGGGTGATGAAGTGTTATTACGTATTCGCAGTAACCCATCTTTCCACTTAATTGATGATAATCGTCCAGCGATTTTCATTGGCAATGGTACCGGTATTGCTGGCCTCATGAGCTTAATACAAGCGCGTGTGCGCCTCGACTATACTGAAAACTGGTTAATCTTTGGTGAACGCCAACGTGAGCATGACTTCTTCTATCAAAAAACCATTGAAGCTTGGCAGACCACAGGCATGTTGAGTCGTTTAGATGTAGCCTTCTCACGTGATCAGACTGAAAAAGTCTATGTGCATCATAAATTGCGTGAACAAGCAGCTGAGCTACGTAGTTGGATTGAGCAAGGTGCCGTCATTTATGTATGCGGTAGCATTCAAGGAATGGCAAGTGATGTAGATGCCGCACTCATTGAAATCTTGGGTGAAAATACAGTTGATCAATTACGCGAAAACGGACGTTATCGTCGTGATGTATATTAATTTTTAAATCTGTTTTAAAAAACCGAAGCTTAGGCTTCGGTTTTTTATTATAGGATTTGTGCAAGGAACAAATTTAGCATGTCAAAATGGCTCAGTCTGGTTTTAGCAATTGTGTTTTTCAGCAATGCCTTATATGTGACTGCTATTACACAGCCTGATTTTGCAGTTTATTTATCTTATGCCTTAGCACTACTTTTAGCCAGTTACAGCTATTTTGAGCAGAAAATATTTCAACTAAACATTAAATTACAACGTGGCATGCAGCTTGTAAAATTTGGATTCATCGCTTGGCTGCTCAGTTTTATTGTCTTTTGTGTTTATTTACAATAACTGCCACATACGTCACCTTCACAGCCTTTACAAGCATTGATGATCTTTGGAGGTGGCATTGAAAATCATCAGCCTAGTCCAGCCCTCAAAATGCGTTTAGATCGCGGCCTGCAACTTGCTCAGCATCATCCTGCTCTACCGATCCTGGTCACAGGGGGTCAAGCATCGTCTAAGACACCTAGTGAAGCATGGGTGATGAAAAATTATTTGGTCGAGCACGGCATTCATGCGTCTAGAATTGTTATGGAACAACACAGCAGCAGTACAGAAACCAATTTAAGCTATAGCAGTGCATTGTTAACAACACTTGGTTTAAATCGACAAAGTCATATTGCATTGATCAGTAGCGATTTTCATTTGGCCAGAATCGCAGCAATTGCACGTCAGCAAGGTTATCGTCACTTTAGCTTAGTCCCTGCCCCAACACCTCATACTTTAATGTTTAATGCTTATCTGCGTGAATATTTTGCCTATGTCAGTGGCTTTATACTCAATGAATATTAATGCAAACGAATTTTACGTGCTTTTGGCAAACCTGCTGCCTTAAATTGCTGGGGTTGCAAACGCTCTAACTCATATAAATAGTTCTTTAAATCGGTGAGCAGTTGCTTGGGTGGGACTAATAGATGTTGGCCATCAGCGGCTAAATTTAGCGACAGTTGTTTTTTTTCACGCACGAGCACTGGAATAATCTTATCAATTAATTCATGTAATGAGATTGGAAATACGCGATAATTGGGCCAGTGGCCAATCACGGCTTTAATTAAGGAAGGATGTTGCCACAAGGCCAAAGCTTGCATTTCGCCATTATCTGACCACGCCCAATGCTGCTCAGGATTCACTAAAGCCATCACTTGTTGCTGCGAAACTAAAGCGAAAATAAATTGCTGATAAATCAAAGCTGCAGAAGATGCTAAAGGCGTAGATACAGGAGAATCAGATGAGGGCTGCATAATTTTGCCAAAGGCAGAAATAAAAAAACCCTACATAAGTAGAGGCCATTGTTTATTTTAAAATATATGGTGGGCGCTGACGGGATCGAACCGCCGACATTCTGCTTGTAAGGCAGACGCTCTACCAACTGAGCTAAGCGCCCTGAGCGAAGAGTAATAAAGCATCGCTTTGTCTGAGCGCAAGAGAAAATCTATGATTTTCTAAAGGCTACTCTTTTTACAGAGTTTTTTAAGATAAATGGCGCAGCGGACGGGACTCGAACCCGCGACCCCCGGCGTGACAGGCCGGTATTCTAACCAACTGAACTACCGCTGCATCACGATGTTTCTTACGAAACACAACCAACATCTTAAAAGATATGGTGGGCGCTGACGGGATCGAACCGCCGACATTCTGCTTGTAAGGCAGACGCTCTACCAACTGAGCTAAGCGCCCTTAAAGGGTGTTAATTATTCTTTGGGATGGCGCAGCGGACGGGACTCGAACCCGCGACCCTCGGCGTGACAGGCCGATATTCTAACCAACTGAACTACCGCTGCATCACAAAAAATATGGTGGGCGCTGACGGGATCGAACCGCCGACATTCTGCTTGTAAGGCAGACGCTCTACCAACTGAGCTAAGCGCCCTGATTCTAGATTGTCAATCTATTCGGTTCAGGAACCGAGTATTCATCTTAAAATGGCGCAGCGGACGGGACTCGAACCCGCGACCCTCGGCGTGACAGGCCGATATTCTAACCAACTGAACTACCGCTGCATCACAAGATGTGGTGGGCGCTGACGGGATCGAACCGCCGACATTCTGCTTGTAAGGCAGACGCTCTACCAACTGAGCTAAGCGCCCTCAAAAGTTTTACTGTATTAAATGGCGCAGCGGACGGGACTCGAACCCGCGACCCTCGGCGTGACAGGCCGATATTCTAACCAACTGAACTACCGCTGCATCTACACAATATTACGATTGTGGCAAGCAATGTTTAATCTCTTAAGTGGCGCAGCGGACGGGACTCGAACCCGCGACCCTCGGCGTGACAGGCCGATATTCTAACCAACTGAACTACCGCTGCACTTAAATCAATTAAACCATGAAAAGGATTTGGTGGGCGCTGACGGGATCGAACCGCCGACATTCTGCTTGTAAGGCAGACGCTCTACCAACTGAGCTAAGCGCCCTTTTCAAAACGTTTCATCGCTTGATGAGGTGCATTATAGAGAAACTTTTAAGTGTGTCAAACGCTTTTCTATAAGTTTTTCGCTTTTTTGCATTGAGTGATTAAAAAATAAGTTATTTTGACCAAAAAAACTAAAAAATGCCTAATTTTCACCCAAATATTTAATTCTAGGTGATTTTTTTAACCGTGATTTTTTTAGGTTTTTAAAGTTCTATGAAAAAATTTCACCGACTGCGCCGCTCAATCGGCAATTTTATCTGCACAGATATACACCAAAGCGTCTATATCCACTAAATCATACAGCTCAATCACATCATCATTTTGCATACGGATACACCCATGTGACAAAGGTACGCCCATTTTTTCTGTCTCTGGTGTGCCATGAATATAGATGTAACGATTAAAGGTATCCACCCCCTCACCTAAGTTAAAGCCCGCTTCTAATCCTTGTAACCATAAAATTCGCGATAAAATCCAATCCCGCTCAGGGAATTGCAGGGCTAAATTGGCATCGTAAATTTCACCGGTCGGCACACGTGCCTTAAACACTGCATTTTTAGGCTGATTATCACCAAACTTTTGCGCAATTTTATGCCAGCCGCGCGGGGTTTTACCGCTATTTTCGGCCTCCCCAATGCCATTTTTACCTGAAGAAATCACATAACATTTGCCCAATTTAGGCAAGCTTAAAGTTTGTTGAGCCAAATCAATTAAAATATCTGCGTCTTGTCTTTGCATTTATTGGATCTCATTTACGCTAATGCTTGACGCATGCGGTTCTGGACGTAACCAAAGCCAAATTGCCACGCTTAACATACTAAAGTTGGTAAAAACTTTTACCCAAAATGGTGCTGGGGTAAATAGCATTAGCATTGCACTGAGTAACATCATGATCGATGCCCACCATTTGGCTTTACGTGGCACAGTGCCGTTTTCACGCCACGCGCGAATGGTCGATCCATATTTGGGGTGCTTTAACAGCCACGCATCCATTTGTGGCCAACCTTTAGAGGCGGCCCATGCGGCTAAAATTAAAAATACAGTGGTGGGCATGCCCGGTAACACGGCGCCAATACAACCTAAGATGACAAAGATCACCACCAAAGCGCGCCAAAATAGGGTCTTCATTGCACGGTCCTAAACTGTCATTGAGCTAGTATAAAGTGTAATGTAGAGGAATTGTGCTGTTTACCCAAGGAATGTTGTGATGACGCTGCATCTTGTAGAACCCTGGCTGCAATTTTCCACTCCGATTGTGCGTCAACTTGGCTTTGCCATCGCCAGTCCCAATATTTTGCGCCAAATTCCTCAAGACCTTGTTTTGGAAAATCATTTTGCACTACATAATGATCTACTTTGGCAGCAGCATTTTTTGGATTATTTACCTAAATTAAAGCAATTAGACGCTGATCCGCGGCCTTTGTTAGATTTTGTTGCTAAACTTAAAAGTACACGCCTAGGCTTACGTTTTGAGATGTTGGTGTGGTTTTGGCTACTCGATGATGCTTATCATCCCTATCAACTTTTAGGCCACAGTATTCAAGTCATTGATGGGCCACGTACAGTCGGGGAATTAGATTTTCTGATTTTTAATCGAGATTTAAAACGCATTGAGCATTGGGAAATTGCGGTTAAATATTATTTGGCTGAACATGATTATGCGTTGCAACATTGGTATGGCCTCAATCGTTCTGACCGTTTAGCACGTAAGCTGCAACACTTTACCCAAAAACAATTTCAATTTCAGCACGCCATGCAACACGACATTGAGGCGCGTTTTTGTATGTTAAAGGGTCAGCTGTATTTGCCTGAGCACGCCTCACTCCCAATGCCTGAGTGGGTCAATCCTACACGGCGTTTAGGTCATTGGGGACATCAGATCCCTAATCCTGAGCTGCACTATTATCGCCTACAACGACATGAATGGATTTGTGCCAATGCAAAGCCCACAAGCCAAGTCGCCACCTGGTGGACCGATGGTTTATATAAAATGAGCGCTGATGAGAGCTATTATATGTACCGCCAAGCGCCACATTTAAGTCGCAGTATCGCTTAGATTTTACACAGGATTACATTTCACTACACAATGTTTATATTTTTTTCATGAAGCCAAATTTAAGCTCAATTGAGCAAAAACAGCTTAAAAATAATGTTAACGATGGAGCTTCCTATGAAAAAAATTCTTGCTGCCACACTATTGGTAACCTTTGCTTTAACGGGTTGTAATACCTTTAAAGGGGTGGGTAAAGACGTTTCTAAAGCAGGTCAAGGTATCACCAAAACTGCAGAGCGTACTCAAGACAAACTGTAAGTCTATTTCGTGAAAAAAACCTTAATTGTTTAAGGTTTTTTTCATTGTAAACTTCGCATCTTTTTTATCTTCCCCTATTATAGTTGCACTTTCTCCATAGATTTGACCCGCATGCAACCCTCAGATACTTTAGAACTTAGCTTACAATTATTACGCCAACCCTCTGTCACCCCCCTTGATCATACTTGCCAAGACATTATGGCAGAGCGCTTGAGCAAAATCGGCTTTAACATTGAAGCCATGCGTTTTGAAGATGTTGATAATCTTTGGGCACGTCGTGGGACTGAAGCACCGGTGTTTTGTTTTGCAGGGCATACTGATGTGGTACCTACTGGGCATTTAGAGGCATGGAATTCTGATCCATTCTTGCCTGAAATTCGTGATGGTAAGCTCTACGGTCGTGGTAGTGCTGATATGAAGACCGCTTTGGCTGCGATGGTAGTAGCTTCTGAGCGTTTTGTGGCTAAACATCCAAACCATAAAGGTTCTATTGCCTTTTTAATTACCTCAGATGAAGAAGGCCCTTCAATCAACGGTACAGTAAAAGTGGTTGAAACTTTAGAAGCACGTAACGAAAAAATGACGTGGTGTCTGGTGGGTGAACCCTCAAGTACCAATACCTTAGGCGATATTATTAAAAATGGTCGTCGTGGGTCTTTAAACGCCAAACTTACCGTCAAAGGCAAGCAAGGTCATGTAGCTTATCCACATTTAGCCATTAACCCGATTCATACGGCCTCTAAAGCTTTGGCTGAACTTTGTGACACGGTATGGGATCAAGGCAATGAATACTTCCCTGCCACTTCATTCCAAATTTCTAATATTAATGCAGGTACAGGTGCAACCAATGTTGTGCCGGGTAGCATGAGTATTTTAATGAATTGGCGTTATTCAACTGAAGTGACAGCGGATGAGTTAAAAGCACGCACGCTTGAAATTTTACAGCGTCACCATGTGGACTATGAAATTGAATGGACTTTATCAGGTTTACCTTTCTTAACCCCAGTGGGTGAATTGGTCAATGCAGCAACCCAAGCCATTAAAAAGGTGACTGGTACAGATGCTGAGCTGTCAACTTCAGGAGGCACCTCTGATGGTCGCTTTATTGCACCAACTGGTGCACAGGTGTTAGAACTTGGTGTGCTCAATGCCACGATTCATCAAATTAACGAACATACTGATGTTGCTGATTTGGAACCATTGGCTGAAATCTATGAGAAAATTTTAGAAAATCTCTTAACTTAACAGTGCATTGCCATAAAAAAGGAACTCTATGGAGTTCCTTTTTGCGTTATAGACCCAAACTTTTTTCAATCGCAGCTAAATTGGGCACATGAAACAATTGTTCGCCCACTTTGACATATTGAAAGACCTCTTCAGGACAAATCGCCTGTTCACTATCCACCACTTCAGAAATACGTAAACGCATACTTTGTGGCATTTCGTTGCACATTAAAGCAAAGCGCTGCTTACTGTCTTCGCCTTCAATCACCAAAGCTACGCCTTTAGCTTGACTCGGATGATGTATGGCATATACCGGTAATTCAGTATCATGCCAATCGACACTGCTCACATCAGTTGCACTGTCTAGCGCCGACAGTACAATGTTTTGTGGTAACAACATGGCTGGTTGGTTGTAGCATTCAATGATATAAGTATCAATAAAACCTGTCGATACCGAAATTAAATGCTGTAGTTCTTGCTGATTGACCTGTTGCATAACCGCTCCTTAGGCAGACGCGAGTAAAAGTTGTTGGATATATGCCAACAAATCTGCTTCTTGGAATGGTTTACCCATGTAATGATTCACTCCAAGGCTAAAGGCACGCTCACGATGTTTTTCACCCGTACGCGAGGTAATCATAATGATCGGCAGCGCTTGATGCAGGTCATGGTGACGAATTAAATTCGTCACCTCAAAACCGTCCATACGCGGCATTTCAATATCAAGTAACATCAAGTCAGGACGATGGTTTTCTAGTTGCTCCATGGCATCTACACCATCTTTGGCAGTCATAACCTCATACCCATGCCGTTCTAACAGACGTGAAGTGACCTTACGCACGGTCACCGAGTCATCCACAATCATAATCAAACGGCTGTGTTTGGTTGGTTCATGGACATCACGACTTGGTACAAGTGCCACTTTGTCACGTAATGAGGTTTGAACCTGACGGGCAATGTTTTGGCCATCTAAAATCAAGCATACTTGTCCATCACCTAAAATAGTTGCCCCAGCAATTGAAGCGACTTTGGAGAATTGCTGTCCAATGGATTTGACCACAATCTGCGAACGTGAACCAATCAGTTGGTCAACCAATAAAGCAATGCTTTGTCCGCCACTGCCTTTAATGAGTAGAACCGGTAAAGGATGTGAAACATGGTTAAGGCGTGGGATGTTTTGATTGCCTACAAATTCGGCCAAATAGCGTAATTTATACTCTACATGGTCAATGCTAAAGTAATCACTATCACTGGCAAAATACTGTTCTAAGGCACTTGGGACAATCCGTACAATACGGTCAATTTGGGCCAAGGGTAAGGCAAATTGTTGGTCGCCCACTTTAACCATTAAGGCATCGCTTACCGCCACTGTAGTCGGGACACGAATACTAAAAGTGGTGCCCTGTCCTAACTGTGATTCAACCGTAATATGTCCGCCTAGCTCACGAATCTCGCTTTGCACCACATCTAACCCCACCCCACGACCTGAGATTTGGGTGACTTGTTCTGCGGTACTAAAACCGGGATGGAAAATAAACTGCATGATTTCTTGTTCATCCAGCTCCTGCTTCATGCCAATCAAGCCTAGATGTTCTGCTTTAGCACGAATTTTCTGGGCATCAATTCCTTTACCATCATCACTAAAGGTCACCACCACATCTGTACCTTGGCGACTGATGTTGAGCACAATTTGTCCCACCTCAGGTTTCCCCAATTGCATACGCTCTTGAGGGCTTTCAATCCCATGATCAACTGCATTACGTAGCATATGTTCAAATGGTGTAATCAAACGCTCTAAAATAGTTCGGTCTAATTCACCTTCGCTATTATGTACCATTAGTTCTGCAGGACGGTTTAGTGCCGCTGAGGTGGTGCGCACAATACGTTGTAAACGTGGCAACATACCAGTAAATGGCACCAAACGAGTTCGCATCAGGCTTTCTTGAATTTCAGATTGAATACGCGATTGTTGCAATAACAAACCTTCAGCATCACGGATTTTCTCGGCTAAGGTCACTTTAAAATCAACCAAATCCGAAGCAGATTCACTCAAAGATTTAGACAACTGATTCAAGGACGAATATTGATCCATTTCTAAAGGATCAAAGTCAGCGTAAATGGCATGTCCGTCTTGGCTATGCTTGGCGATAATTTGTGTTTCAAGCTCACCTTCCATACGACGTAACTGATCGGCCAGACGATGGATGGTTAAATCCATTTCATTGAGATAGTTGCCCAACTGGGCCAAGTCCATCTCAATACGCGAACGGTTAATCGAGTTTTCACCCGAGAGATCAATCATTTTCTCAACCAAATCGGCTGAAATACGAATCATCTCATTGCTATGATCGCTTTTTTTGCTCTCTGGCCATTCACCTTGCATAGATGGCGGTACTGTGCCATCACCTTCAATCCACTGCTCTTGAGGCTGCGGCGTAAAGAAATCCACTTGAGTGCTGTGATTCGGCAAACGCACTGTACTATTGGCATATTCAATATGAGCCAAACGCTTGGCTAAAGTCTCGACATGACTATAATCACGCTGATCTAAAGCACGTTTTAACCATGCCAATGTACTTTCTAATAAGCTGTCATGGACGTTAGAGCTGACTTGGTGTATTGCAAACTGCTCAAATACTGTTTCTAATTCATAAGCAATTTGCGCAATCGGTTCAATCTGTGCCATACGTGCACCGCCTTTTAGGCTGTGCGCTGCACGTTGTAATTGTAATAGTAGGCTACGATTATTGCGTTGCTCAAACCAGAAGCTTAATAAGGTCTCTGCCCGCTCAAGCAGTTCTGCAGCTTCTTCATAGAAACTTTGTTCGACAATATCTTCTAAACTCGGCTCAGGCACTGATGATATGAGCGCATTACTCACCTCAAACAGCGCTAAACTATCCTGCTCATCAAGTCTGTCTTGGAGCTGCGTGACTGTTGCAAGGTGATCTGTAGGCGTTGCTTCAACTGCTTCAACTGCTTCAACTGCTTCAACTGCTTCAACTGCTTCAACTGCTTCAACTGCTTCAGGAGATTGCATCACTGCTACAGCTGCCTGTGGAAGCGTGACAGGTTGGTCTTGCTGACTGCTATGACCTTGTGCCAGTTTTTCAATATTGACTAAAATATCCACCGCATGGTCTGCAGGGTAATCAATGTGTTGTGTTTTGATCAGCTCTAGACGTTCAGCAATATTATCCTGTACCAATTGGATAATCTTGATGATCTCTGGACTTACTTTGAGCTTCGCTTGAATGACGCGCTCATAAATACTTTCTAATTCATGCGCAATTAAACCAATATGGGTGGCTTGTACCATATTGGCACCACCTTTTAAGGTATGCAAATAGCGCATCAGATTCTTTAAAGCCGCAGTATTTTGCTGTTTGACCCAAGTGTTTAGATCTTGATCAATGACTTCAAAAAGCTCATCCGCTTCTTCTGTAAAGATCTCTAATAAATCTAAATCAAAATCACGATTGCTCTGTGTTGAATGAATTTGGCGACGATCTTCAGCCAAACGCTGGGATAAAGCCGCAAAGTCAACATTAGTGGTTTTATAAAGATTGAATTCAGGGAGATCATTAAAGCCAACCAACTGCTCGACTTCATGATCAATAAAGTCATGTAATTGCTGTAGGGCCGTTTGTGCAGCTGGTGACAAGACAACACGTTGCCCAGATGCCAACGTATCAAATAAGTGAATAAATTCAATATGGGCCTGATTAAATAAGGCTTCTGCGTAGCTTAGGTTGAGTAACTCAGGCTTATCCCAAAGTTTGTTATAAGCACTTTTAAGTGCCAAGGCATATTGATGAATGCCCACCGCAGCACGGTTGTCTGTATGTAAGCTCAGACGCTCTGCTTGTTCAGTTAAACTTCTTAGATAGACAGGGAAATTCAGTTGGGCACGTTGGATAAAGTCAACTTCGGTGTCGAGGAGTAGATCAATATCAAGCTGTAATAATTGCGCCACTAAACCATGCGGATTATCTTGCTCATTCATTGGTACAAGACGGCCATATAAGCCCCACACTGCCTCAAACTCACGACTGACTGCGCTGCAACGCACTGGGTCTTGGGCACGTAAAGCCGGTAGATAATGGCGAATAAAGTCAGCATATTGTTGTAATAATTTAGTTTCTGCTGATGTAGCAACCACATCTTCTTGCAATAAGAAACTTTTAAATAGTTTTTCGACTTTGGCACTGGCATTAAACACATCGTCAATTTGTGCCATGGCTGAACTGCCACGCAAGGTATGCAAGGCACGAATTAAGGCATTGTAATCATCGGCACTATTGGCTGCAGCATTTAACAAGAAGCGATCAATCGTCGCCAAATGCTCTTCGGCCTCTTCAATAAATACTACTAAGGTTTCAGCCAAATCATAAGCAGTATGCTGAGCTGATGTGGTCTCAGCTAAAATTTCCTTATGAGCAGTTGACGCAATTTCTAAACCACTCAAGCCAGCTATAGTTGCTTCAGCTTGAATTAAGGTCAGTAATTCTGGCGTAATGCGTTGCTGTTGTTGTAATTGTTGTCCCAATAAAATCAATGGGCGCACATCATGCTGTAAGGCCTGAACTTGCTTAAAACAAGGATAGAGTTTGGCTTGATAAAACTGATATACATACTCAGTATAACGACGCAGTGTGCTAGTTAACTCAATATTATCAGCTAAAACACGGTTTAAGGTATCTTCCACTGCCCACGCTAACTCGCCTGCCTGTAAGGCCCCGACCATACGTCCAGAGCCTTTTAAGGTATGAAAATGGCGACGAATCTCCACTAAGCACTCAGGTTGATTCGGCCATTTTTGAAACAGAACCTGCAGCTCCTGAAAAATTTCTTCAATTTCTTCAACAAAAATTTCTAGAATTTCTGCATCTTGTTGAAGATAACTGTCTTCGGGAAGCGTCATCGGGGCAACTAAATTTTTTAATATTTCTTTCATAGCTCAGCTTCTTAAGTTTTACCCTCACTCGAGACAAGTACATGGTCAATCAACCGGAGACTTAAAGTGTTGAGTCTCCGTTACCGGGTTATTCTGGTAATTTAAAGTCAGTTACAGACTCACGTAATGACTCTGCCATGCTTGCCAACTCCGACACCGAACGTGCAGTATCAAAGGTCGCGCTTGTGGTTTGTGAAGTAATTTCTTGCACAACATTCATGGTCGTTGCGATATGACCTGCTGATGCTGACTGCAATTTCGCAGCATCGGAAATGTTGGCAATCAGTTTCGCTAAGTTGTTAGATACGGTTTGAATCTCACCCAAAGCCACGCCTGCATCTTTGGTTAGACTTGCTCCTTTGACCACTTCAGAGGTGGTTTGTTCCATCGAAATGACCGCTTCATTGGTATCAGTTTGAATGGTTTTGACCAAGGTTTCAATCTGCTTAGTGGCAGAGGCTGAGCGTTCTGCAAGACGCTGAACTTCATCGGCAACCACAGCAAAACCACGACCTGCTTCACCCGCCATCGACGCTTGAATTGCAGCATTTAAAGCCAAGATGTTAGTTTGGTCGGCAATATCGTTAATTAAAGCAACGATGTTTCCAATTTCTTGTGATGACTCACCTAAACGTTTAATACGTTTTGAGGTTTCTTGAATCTGTTCACGAATAATATCCATACCTTGAATCGAACGCTGTACTACATCAGCACCATTTGATGCAATTTGTACCGAACGCTCAGCCACCTGTGCTGATTCAGAGGCGTTAGAAGATACTTCATCAATCGAAATTGCCATTTCGTTAATCGCAGATGAAGCCCCCGCAATTTCTTGCGCTTGATGTTCAGATGCTTCTGCTAATTGATTGGTAATGTGTTGCGTGTTGGCGGTATATTGCGCCACTTCCTGTGAAGTTTCATTAATACGCGATACCAAATCGCGCAGCTGATCAATGGCAAAGTTAATCGAGTCTGCAATTGCACCCGTGAAGTCTTCCGATACCGTCGCATAGGAACGTAAGTCACCATCCGCAAGATCAGCAATTTCATCTAATAAACGTAAAATCGCGTTTTGGTTGCGGTCATATTCTTCTTGTAAACGTGCTACACGCTGCTTATCTGCTTCACCACGCAAGGTCAGCAGCTTGAATACCCCAACCAAAAAGCCAATTAAAGATAAAATTAAGCCAATTGCAGGAATCCATAGTCCTAACGATGAACTGTTTGATAACTGTTTTAAGTTATTTAATAGTGGCGTAGATTCATTATAAATGACACTTGAGGCTTGACGCACTTGAGCAATCGGTTCAGCATTTTTTTGCACCACAGTAGCAGCACTTGCCATCACCTGATCGTATTCAGCTTTAATATTGCTTAAGGCAGCACGTAAGTTGGTATCTTCGACCCGCGCTACGCCTAAGGCAGCATTACCATTGAGCTGACCATTTAAAAAGGCCGCAAAATTACGCACATCACTATTAAAATCTTCGGCAGAGGACTTTGAGTGTTGCGAGCCGTTCATTAAACCATTCATTGAGTTTAAAATACGTTCAGCTAAAAACACTTGGTTTTTGGCAAGAGCAATTTGGCTCCCGGAACTGCCTTGACGCGACATTTGCTCAATAATTAAATTGTACTGTGCTTGAATGCTAGGAATGGTTTCACTTAACGCCAAGTTGGCATCATATAACTGATTAATCAGTGGTTGCTGCGCTGTAATGATCTCCACGTTGCTGGCCACTTTAGCCCAGCTTGCGTCAATGTTTTGTAAAGCATCGCCATTGCCATAACCACTTTGCACACGCTGTAAATGCTCAGCAAACTCATCTTTGACTAAAGTTAGTTGTTTTAATGCTTCAGGTGTACCCGCTGCAGTGGTCATCGCTGCTTGGTTTGGCAGGGTTTGCGATAACAAACGCAGTTCACCTAAACTTTGCGTATAGGCATTATTTTTTGGCACGCTATAGAGCAAATACGCTAAGAATACTAAAGCCAAGAGCAAGCTAAATGCAGCACCATAAATATAAGGTTTGGATTTTTCACTATCACCAAAGACACGTGAGGCCTCATCAACCTGTTTTTGGACTTTGTTGAGCAAACCCGCGCCTTCGCTCGCACTTTTCTTAATATTAAAGCCCATTTAGCTTCTCCCAATTGCGTGTACGTCTGTCTGCATTTAATTCAGACGCTTAAATATTATAAAATAGAGGCATTCATATATTTTGGATGTTGCAGTAGTTGACTGAATAAGAACACCTGCCATTTTTGGTTATGTTGCTGAAAATAACCACGGCAATACGGGTGTAAAACGTCTTCTATTGCATCTTGATTGGAAAAAAAGCTCTTCTTATTAAAATGTTGAATCCCCAATACTTGATCTACAATCAACCCAACATAATGATCGTCATGCTGAATGCATAACACTTTTTGTGCACTTGAGCTTTGGCTTCTGTGCCCAGCTAAATAGTGACTTAAATCCGAAACGGAGAGTAATCGACCACGAATGTTGGCCACACCCCGTACCCAAGCTTGTGTATTGGGTACAGGTGTACATTTTGGTGGATAAATGACTTCTGAGACTTCCCCCAATGGCGCAACAAAGTATTGCCCCATGATCTCAAAAGCAATTCCTGACCATCGATTTACTTGATTGTCTTGATTGACATAGTGTTTATTGCCACGTTTTGCCAAACGAAGTAATTCGATAAATCCATTGGCAGCCATAACTTATTCCACAGTCAAATGTTGCTTAATGACATCAATTAATTGCTGTTCATCCACAGGTTTAGTCAAATAATCACGTGCCCCTTGACGTTTACCCCAAACGCGGTCGGTGGCTTGATCTTTGGTGCTAACAATGACAATCGGAATATGTTGGGTGCTGGCATTACGTGCAATCTGACGTGTGGCTTGAAAACCATTCACCCCAGGCATCACCACATCCATCAGTACCATATCTGGTAACTCAGCTTGTGCCATCGTTACCCCATCAGCGCCATTTGATGCCTCAAGCACCTCAAAACCGTGTTTAGTCAGAATTTCACGAAACCGAAATGTTTCAGTCGGTGAATCATCCACGATTAGGATACGTGCCATAGCTTTCCCCAATAAAAAATTAAATTAAAATCGTTATACTTTTGCTTTTACATGTGTGCGAATCGCACCTAATAACTCGTCTTTACTAAAAGGCTTAGTTAAATATTGATCCGAGCCCACCACACGGCCTTTGGCTTGATCAAATAAACCATCTTTACTGGAGAGCATAATCACCGGTGTGTTTTGATATTGCTGTGAATTTTTAATTAAAGCACAGGTTTGATAACCGTCTAAACGTGGCATCATGATGTCAACAAAAACGATGTCTGGATTCGCATCAGCAATCTTAGATAAGGCTTCAAAACCATCTACCGCAGTGACTACATTGCAGCCTTCGCGTTGTAATAATGTTTCTGCGGTACGGCGGATGGTCTTTGAATCATCAATCACCATTACTTTTAAATTCTGAAATTTTGCGTCCATTTCATGACCCCTGCCCATTTTTAGACTGCATGTAATATGCTTTTATAGAAATTATCTGCATTTTTAACACAGATTTACCTTTGGTTTCAACGAAGTGAGTTTGAAAGAGCTTGCATTTGCAAGGCTTTATGACAACCTTATCACACCCCTGTTGCAACAATATTTTTTTTTTAAGTTTGTCAGGGTTTTTAAAACAGCAGCACATGATAAGATAGTGTAATTATTTACTTAAAAATGAGTAATTTAGTCAACTTTATTTGGGTAAGACTAGGATGACAAAATTAACACACCCATGGACTTTTTTAAGCCAATTGGGAAAATTAAAATGGCTTATTTTTGTGACACTTAGCGCATTTTCACTGCCACTTTTAGCCAATAGCGTTAAGCCGGCGTGGTATCGTTATTACGATAGCAAGGGGGTCGCCAACGTCAGTACAACGGTAAGTCCCAATCATATTCGTTATGGTTATGAAGCATTGGACCGTAATATGCAGGTGATTCAACGCACCAAACCGTTTAACCCAGATAAAGCCTCATCACATATCAGTACAACCAATACAGTAAGCAAGCAAAAAGAAGCCGATCAACGTCTTAAAAAAGCATATGGGTCAAGTCGTCTAGCCACGCAAAAACGTCAAGAAAGCCTATCGCACATTAATAAACAGATTCAGTTGCAACAACAACAATTGGCCCAACTACAAAAGGACCGAATCCTGTTTAAAAAACAAGAGCAGCAATACACTAAAAAGGGCCTTGCTATACCACAAACCCTGCAAAACACCCTTAAATATAATCAACAATATATTCAAAACGGACACAAACAATTGCAATCGTTACAGATGCAATATCAAAAATGCCAAATAGAATACGATAGAATCATCACGCGTTTAAAAGCGCTTGAATAATTTTGTTTTAGCATATCTAGGAATGATGCATGCGACCTCATCAATTTACTGCAACCTCTGTTTTATTGTGTCTAAGTTTGACTTTAAGCCTCAGTGGTTGTGGTCAAGAGGAACCTGAAAAACCTGTTTCTAGTCCTGCTAAAATCGAGCTCATTGCAGCTGACTTAGTGGATATTGCCTATGGCGAAGCCGTCAATAAAACCCGTTTTAGTGGCACCATTCGCGCGGTTAATCAAAGTAGTGTCCAAGCACAAGTCACCGCAACTGCGACGCAGGTGAATGGCAATATTGGTCAACGTGTCAATCAAGGCCAAGTTTTGGTGGTGCTTAACAACCAAGATAACGCGGCGCGCCTTGCACAAGCTCAAGCCAATTTAGCTGCCACACAGGCGCAGGCCAATCAAGCCAAGTTGATGATGCAGCGTAAACAACGCCTATTACAGCAAGGCTTCATTTCTCAAGTAGAATATGAGCAAAGCATGGTCGACTATCAAGCGCAGCAAGAAAATGTAGCGGCACAACGCGCCAATGTGGATATTGCCCAAAAAGCCAATCAAGATGGCGTGATTAGAAGCCCGATTTCTGGCGTCATCACGCAACGTCAGGTCGAACCCGGTCAAACTGTCGCTGCAGGTCAAACCTTATTTGAAATTGTTGATCCCGATCATTTGGAACTACAAGCACAGGTTCCTGTCGAACAGCAAAGTGCCTTAGCTGTGGGTAATCACATTGAATATCGTCTTCAAGGTCAATCCACGCTGTTGAGCGCCAAATTGACCCGTGTCGCACCGGTTGCCGATATCGCTAGTCGTCAGATTGAGTTTTTCGCTCAACCCCAACAAAATATGCCAAGTTTAAGTATTGGTGCTTTTATTGAAGGCGATATTATTTCTGGTCAAGCTGTTGCAGGTCAGTTAGTGCCTTTAGATGTGATTCACAATATTGACAGCCAAGCTTATGTTTGGGTAGTACGCAATCAAAAACTACATAAAGTTGCGATTACCCTATTGCAGCAAAATCCAAGTTTAAATCAAGCTGTGGTCAGTGGTTTAAGCGCCAATGACCGTATTAGCCGAGTCAAATTTAACGATAAACAAATCAATCACGCTGTTAGCATTAGCCAGTAACAGGATTTACGCGCATGTGGTTTACCCGAATTAGTGTCAAATATCCTGTTTTTACCATTATGATGATGTTTTGCTTAATGGTTTTGGGTGTTGCATCTTGGCAGCGCATGGGGGTTGAAGAATTCCCTGACGTCGATTTCCCATTTGTGGTGGTGTATACCAATTATGCTGGTGCATCACCTGAAGCGGTTGAATCCGACATCACCAAAAAAATTGAAGATCAAATTAATACCATTTCTGGGGTTAAAAAAATCGTTTCGCAATCCAGCGAAGGTTTATCGACTGTGATGGTGGAATTTAATTTAGATACCTCTTCGACCACGGCGGCACAAGATGTACGTGATAAAATTGCCGTGGTCAGCGCTGATTTTCGCGATGAAATCTCTGATCCGATTGTTGAGCGCTATGACCCCACTGCCAATGCGGTAATGTCGATTGTCTTTGAATCAGAAAATCTCGCCTTACGTGATTTAAGTTCTTATTTAGAGCAGCGCATTGTGCCACAACTGCGTACCGTCGCTGGTGTTGGTTCGGTGAATTTATTGGGCGATGCACAGCGCCAAATTCGCATTGCGGTGGAACCCAGCAAAATGCAAAGCTTGGGCGTCGGTATCGATCAAGTCATCAATACCTTAAAGTCAGAAAATATTGACTTACCAGGGGGAAGCTTAAAAAATGCCAACACTGAGCTCGTGGTTGAAATTCAATCCAAAGTGATCTATCCGCAAGGTTTTGGCGATTTAATTGTCGCCAATAAAAATGGCGTACCCATTTATCTAAAACAAGTCGCCACGGTCACCGACAGCCAAGCCGAAACCGATTCAGGTGCGTTTTTAAATGGTCAAGCTGCGGTCGCAGTCGATATTTTACGTAGCTCAGATTCTAATATTATTGAAGTCGTAGATAACACCTATAAAGTCCTCGATAAAATTCAAGCTCAATTGCCTGAAGGCACCAGAGCCAAAGTGGTGGTCGATTCGTCTAAAAGTATTCGTGGCAGTATTGATAACGTGGTGCGTACCATTATTGAAGGTGCGATTTTAGCCGTTCTGATTGTCTTATTATTCTTAGGTTCATTCCGCTCCACCATTATTACAGGTCTTACCCTACCGATTGCGCTACTCGGGACACTCACTTTTATTTGGGCCTTTGGTTTTAGCATCAATATGATGACGCTATTGGCGCTGTCTTTAAGTATTGGTCTTTTAATTGATGATGCGATTGTGGTACGGGAAAACATTGTCCGTCATGCCGATATGGGCAAAGATCATGTCACAGCAGCATTAGATGGCACCAAAGAGATTGGTTTGGCAGTGCTTGCCACTACCTTGACCATTGTGGCGGTGTTTTTACCGGTGGCCTTTATGGGCGGCATTATTGGACGCTTTTTCTACCAGTTTGGGGTAACGGTCAGTATTGCGGTATTAATCTCGATGTTTGTTAGTTTTACCCTCGATCCGATGCTCTCAGCGCATTGGGCAGAAAAACCAAAAACCAAGCAAAAACCCAATAAAGTTCAACGCTGCTTAGATTGGGTGTCTACACGCTTAGATCATTTAAGCGTGATCTATGAAAAGCTACTTAAACTGGCGTTACGCTTTCGCGTCATGACTTTAGCCTTAGCGGTTGCTTCACTCTTTGGCGCTTTGGCTTTATCTAAAATGATTGGTACAGAATTTGTGCCTGTACCCGATAAAGCCGAAATTCGAATTAAGTTTGAAACCCCAGTCGATGCTGCCATTGAATATTCTGAAGCCAAGCTCAAACAAGTGGATGCCATTATTCGCGAGCATCCGGAGGTGATTAGTACCTATGGCGTGATTAATAGTGTCACCGATCGTGGTAAAAACCATGTCAGCTTACGTGTCACAGTGACTCCGCGCCAACAACGTGAGCAAAGCTTAACTGATCTCACCAATCAATTCCGTCAGCGTTTACAATCTGTCGCTGGAATTACGGTCACTTCAGTGGCTTCTGCCGACGAAACGGTATCTGGTGGTCAAAAACCGGTGATGATTTCAATTCAAGGCCCAGAGTTGGATGAATTACAAAAAATCTCCGATCGCTTTATGGCAGAGATTGGTCAAGTCGAAGGCATCGTTGATTTAGAAAGCTCATTGAAAGAACCAAAACCGACTTTAAGCATCCAAATTAATCGGATACTGGCTAGCGATTTAGGTTTATCAGTCAGTCAAATTGGTAATGCTATTCGTCCACTCTTGGCAGGTGATGATGTCACCACTTGGGAAGATGATAAAGGCGAAACCTATGACGTTAATGTGCGCTTAGCGGATAGCCAGCGCGGCTTGCCAAATGATTTAGAAAAGCTGTACATCGGTTCACAAAAACTAGATGCCAATGGTCAGCCGATTTTAATTCCGCTCTCCACTGTAGCGACCTTGCAACAAGATTTAGGCGCTTCACAAATTAACCGTCGTTATTTATCGCGTGAAGTGTTGGTTGAAGCCAATACTTCTGGTCGTCCCGCAGGTGATATTGGTGCCGACATTCAAAGGATTCAAGATAACTTTGAATTACCTGCTGGCTATAGCTTTATGACGCAAGGTTCCAATGCTGATATGGCAGAATCAGCAGGTTATGCGCTCACAGCTATTACTCTTTCAATTGTGTTTATCTATATTGTGTTAGGTTCGCAGTTTAATAGCTTTATTCACCCTGCCGCGATTATGGCCTCACTGCCTTTGTCGTTAATTGGCGTGTTCTTGGCTTTATTCTTATTTAACTCCACCATGAACTTATTCTCCATTATCGGGATTATTATGCTGATGGGTCTGGTCACTAAAAATGCCATTTTGCTGATCGACTTTATTAAAAAAGCCATGGATCGCGGGGTGGATCGTTACACTGCGATTGTGGAAGCTGGCAAAACCCGTTTACGTCCAATTTTAATGACCACCAGTGCCATGGTCATGGGCATGGTGCCCTTAGCCTTGGGCTTAGGTGAAGGCGGTGAACAAAGCGCACCGATGGCGCATGCGGTGATTGGTGGCGTGATTACTTCTACCCTACTGACCTTAGTGGTTGTGCCAGTGATCTTCACTTATTTAGATGATTTTAAGAATTTTATGCAGCGAATCAGCAAAAAAATTCTCTCTTAACACAAAAGCGCCGACATTCAACATGCCGGCGCAGTTTTTATTGTATAATTTCGCCCTTAATTACTCATCTTTGCTTAGGACAGTTTCCATGCGCGCGAGTCGCTTTTTATTTGCAACGTTAAGAGAAACCCCAAATGATGCGGAAGTGATCTCGCATCAGTTGATGCTACGTGCCGGTATGATCCGTAAACTGGCATCTGGTTTATATAGCTGGTTACCAATGGGTGTTCGCGTCTTAAATAAAGTGGAAGCGATTGTCCGTGAAGAAATGGACCGCGCAGGTTCACTACAAGTATTAATGCCTGTGACTCAACCTGCCGCTTTATGGGAAGAATCAGGTCGTTATGTGCAATATGGTCCAGAATTACTACGTTTTAAAGACCGTCATAACAACGATTTCGTGCTTGGCCCAACACACGAAGAAGTGATCACTGATCTTGCGCGTAACGAATTAAAAAGCTACAAGCAACTTCCTGCCAACTTCTACCAAGTGCAAACTAAATTCCGTGACGAAATCCGTCCACGTTTTGGTGTCATGCGTTCGCGTGAATTTGTCATGAAAGATGCTTACTCTTTCCATACCAACCAAGAATCATTGCAAGAAACTTACGACATTATGTATGACGCATACTGCCGTATCTTCACTCGTTTAGGCTTAAACTTCCGCCCTGTACAAGCCGATACTGGTTCAATTGGCGGTTCAGGCTCACACGAATTCCACGTTTTAGCATCAAGCGGTGAAGACGATATCGCCTTCTCAACTGAATCTGATTATGCGGCTAACGTGGAAATGGCTGAAGCGGTATTGGTTGGCGAACGTGCTGCCCCTACGCAAGAACTTCAAGTTGTCGATACACCAAACCAAAAAACTATTGCTGATGTATCCGCATTCTTAGGTACAGATCCAGCCCAATCAGTCAAAGCTTTACTGGTACAAGGTGTAGCTGAAGAAGGTAAAACTGCACCTGTTGTCGCGTTATTCTTACGTGGCGACCACGAACTAAATGAAATTAAAGCGGAAAAACACCCGCAAATTGCTGCTCCTCTTACATTTGCCACTGAAGCGCAAATTGCTGAGCTTGGCTTAACCGCTGGTTTCGTTGGCCCACAAGGTTTAGTTGAAAAAGGCGTGACAGTCATTGTTGACCGCGCAGCGTCAGTATTGTCTGACTTTGTAGCGGGTGCAAACGAAGCTGACAAACACGCAACGGGCGTGAACTGGGAACGTGATGCCAAGTTTACCGAAATATATGACTTACGTAATGTCGTTGAAGGCGATCCATCTCCAGATGGTAAAGGCACACTACAAATCAAACGTGGTATTGAAGTCGGTCATATCTTCCAATTGGGTCAAAAATACTCAGAAGCTTTAGGCTGTAAAGTATTGGGTGAAGATGGTAAACCATTTGTCGTGACCATGGGTTGCTACGGTATTGGTGTAACGCGTGTAGTTGCCTCTGCGATTGAGCAAAACTACGACGAAAAAGGCATTATTTGGCCGACCGCGATTGCACCATTTGAAGTTGCCATTGTGCCAATGAATGCGCATAAATCACCACGCGCTTTAGCTGCAGCTGAAGAATTGTATGCAGAGCTACAAGCTGCTGGATATGATGTGTTATTAGATGACCGTAACGAACGTCCGGGGGTGAAATTCTCAGATCTTGAGTTAACCGGTATTCCACATCGTATTGTGATTGGTGAAAAAGGTTTGGATGCAGGTACTTTTGAATATAAAGGTCGCCGTGACGCTGAATCTGTAAATTTAAGCAAAGCAGAATTATTAGCAAAAATTGCCAAATAATTTAATTTGTTTGATTTAGAAAAAATCCCGCGCCATGCGGGATTTTTTTGTATAGCATAATTAAGATAAAAATTTGCAGCAAAATAAAAATACTACTCCAACAAGGAGCTGCCTTATGCATGGATTACGCACATTAATGGTCTTGAGTCTTGCCTTTAGCTTGACCGCCTGTTCTAAACCTCACCCCTCATCCACCGCTCAACCGACTGAATTTAATCCTGAGCTAAAACTTGATGCACAACATTTAACCATTGCCACAGCGGATGCCTCGAGTCCGTATACCACAATTGGGCAAGCACTCGCTGAGCTTTATCAAAATCAATATCAAATTCCAGTCGATACAAAAATTACCCAAGGATCAGCCGAGAATTTACGCTTATTAAAGGACAAAAAAGCTGATTTAGCCTTAGTGATGAGCGATGTTTTACATGATGCCATACAGGGTAAGGCTGAATTTCAACAACCCGTTTATAATGTAGTGCAAATTGCGGCGCTATATCCAAGTTATATACACATCATTGCCCCCAGCCAATCCAGCATTCACACGCTAGCTGACTTAAAAAATAAAAGAATTGCGGTCAGCGCTCAGTCATCACATAGCGAAACCAATGCCAAACGGATTTTAGCCAGTGTGGGCTTAAAGCGTAATGATTATAAAATGTGGTATTTTGGCCATGCTGAAGCCATGGATGCCTTTAAAAATGGTCGTATTGATGCTGCTATTTTGAGTGGGCATATCCCCAATCAAGCCTTAAATCATTTGATGCAAGATGGCTTTAACTACAAATTTATTGGCTTAGAACCGCAACACATCAAAGCGTTACAACAGCAACACCCCTATTTTGTTGCCACAAACATTGCAGAAAATAGCTATGGTCGCCATGCAGCCGTACCCACAGTTGCGGTAATGCATACTTTAGTGGTGCGTCAAGATATAAGCCAACAAGATGTCTATGCGCTGACCCAAAGCTTTTTTCATCATCTGCCACGTTTACAACAATTGAGTCGCGCTGCTCAGGCAATTAATGTACAGCAATCACAACAAGGTTTAGTGTTTGCTTTACATCCCGGTGCTATTCAATACTATCAACAACAGCAATAACCCAAAAAAAGCCCAACCGAAGTTGGGCTAACGCTTAAACTTAAATTATTGACCGAGTACTGCTGTTTTTAGATTTTTGCAGCTTGTACTTGGCTCGCCACCTGAGTCGCTTCTTTATTTAATTTAGCATTTTTTGCCGCTGCGGCTTGTTGTGCTTTTGCTGCTTTTTCTGCAGCATTGGCCTTTTTGGCTGCTAATTTTGCCTGTTGCTTTTTAGCTTTCGCATCTGCTTTAGCTTTTAATTTAGCGGCTTTTTCTGCCGCCTTGGCTTTTTGCTCTTTTTCGCTTAAAACCACTTTGCTGGCATTGATTTTTTGTGCTGTTTGGGCTTTTTGAGCTGCGAGTTTTTTCGCTGCATCAGCTTCAGCAGCTGCTTTTTTTTGCGCTGCAAATTGTTGTAAAGTGACAGGCTGTGTTTCAGCAGCCATTACAGGTGCAGCCATCACAGCTGTAGCCAAACCTAGAACAATAGCTTGTGTTAAAGTTTTCATGTTTTTCCCCCTATAAAATCTAAGTACATTAAGCACTTAAATTAAGAATTACATATGGAAACAATGTAACCAGATTGTAACAAAAATAATTGATTGCTAGAAATTTCAACAAAAAAAAGCCCAAAGCTTAAACTTTGAGCTTTTTTTAAATTGTACTTAGAAAATACGGCTTTGATCTTTTTCAGCTTTAGGTAAAGCTTGCGCCAGTTTTTCTGCAATTGCCATATAACTTGGCGCTGCTGTATCTTCGGCTAAGACAGATGGCTTACCTATATCCGCATTTTCGCGAATTTGCGCATTCAACGGTAAACGACCTAATAATGGAATTTGGTATTGCTCAGACAGTTTGTCACCCCCACCTGTACCAAAAATCTGCTCTTCGTGACCACAGTTTGAGCATACATGGGTCGACATATTTTCAACCACACCCAAAATTGGAATATGCACACGGTTAAACAACTCAATGCCTTTAGTCGCATCCATAAGTGCCACGTTTTGCGGTGTGGTGACAATCACTGCGCCAGTGACTGGAATGCGCTGTGCCAAAGTTAACTGAATATCCCCTGTACCTGGTGGCATATCAATTAATAGTACATCTAAATCAGGCCAAAGCGTTTGGTTAAAGAGTTGCATTAAAGCGCCAGTGGCTTTAGGCCCACGCCATGCCACAGGGGTATTATGATCCCCCGTTAAGTGACCAATAGACAAAACCGCCAAACCATAAGCATCGAGTGGCACAAAGTTTTCCGCTTCAATCATAGGCGTACGACCGGCATTACCCAACATGGTGGGAATACTTGGGCCATAAATGTCAGCATCTAACACACCCACTTTTAAGCCGAGCTTTTGTAAGGCTAAAGCTAGATTGACCGTGGTGGTTGATTTACCCACACCACCTTTACCTGAAGATACCAACAGTACATTTTGAATACGTGGATGTTTAGGCACATCGCGTTGCTGCGGTGCGGCTTTTTGAATAGGTGCTTCTGCTTGCTTGGGCTGATAATTGGCATTGGCTTGTTGTACCGCATCCATACTGGCTGAGGCATCAACTACAGGCGGTAAATTGCTTTTTGCAGGTTCGGCTTTTTGAGTTGAGCAACTTTCGCCCTCGCTATGGTTATGTCCACAGCCCCCTGCTTTATGTGCCGTTTTTTGCTGAATCACATGCATATTGAGTTCTTTAATACCGCATTTTTCTAAGGCATCGGCTAGCTCATCATGAATTTGCTGCAAGTCATCGGCTTCGCTTGGGACCGTATTGATGGTAATTTGCAGAATTTGCCCTTGCACATTGACTTGGGTAATACGATCTTTCAGCGCATCTTTGGATTTTGGCAACAAATAACTTTGTAGCACGTGCTGGACTTCTTCTTCTTTCACCTCCTGTGCGGGCGAAAAAACCGATTTAAGCGAAGAAAGCCACGACATATATTTACTCCAAAACTGCATTTTTCGATCGAATTGCTTAGTTTAGCGGTTATTTAAGTTTAGGTTAAGCCGCTTTAATTTAATTCGCAATTTTTATAGCTCAAAAGCAAAAAAGATTGCCAAATGGCAATCTTTTTTGCTTTAGCGATGATGCTGATCTTCATCACCTTCACCAGTCTTTTTGTCGTCACGTTTTAAGTCATGTAACTTGTGTTCGGCTTTGAGCTTGGCATCTTGTGCCTTATGTTTTAAGTCATCTGCCAATTGCTCACCTTTGACTAAAGCCTCTTTAGCTTTGAGTTTTAATCCATCAGCAAGCTCATGGGCTTTATGTTTAAGATCGTCAATTTTACTCATGCTCACCACCTGTTGAGTTTGGCTTTAAGCTAGTTATAACGCTTTTTTTAAAATTAGCGGCTAAAAGCTGCAATTTGCAACATGCCCAATACATAAAACAGCATGTCATGTTTTAGTTGGCAATTAAATCGTGTTGTGATTGGCATCTTAAAAAAATTCAGCACTTAAATTTGCTTTAAGTGCTGATGCTGTTAGCGAATACCGCGCATAAAACTGGTCACGCTAAACAACCATAAGAATAAGATAAAGCTACGCGCCTGCGTAAAATGTGCTACATCGGTGCCATGTAAAATATTATGGCGAGTCATGGTCACATTAGAACTGCTATCCATTTTATAAGCCGCAAGCTCGCTAAAATACGCATTCATTTCTGTCGCAATTTTGGCTTTATGCCATAAGCTTTTAATCTCATTGCCTTTTAAGCCGGGCACAATTTTATAGACATCTAAAAACTTAGTGTCTTTTTGCGCTAAAAAGCCTTGTGCCAATAATACATCGGTCAGTAAGCCTTCGAGCTGTGCATACAGCAGCGGCACACAACCTGCATAAAAACCAAGTTTATACATTTCTAATGCTTGTTCAATGACGCCACGGCGTGCGCTGCTGTGAGCATTTTGACTTAAGTCATCAAAGGCTTTTAATAGTTCCGTTTTAAAGTATGCATCGTTGATGATCTCTAATACCTTAAATTGATTCACGTCTTCAGCTTGGTTAATCAGTTGCCAAAAATGCAGAAAATTTAAGGCATCATTGGCAAGTTTAGCATCCGCTGTTTGATTAAATTCATCTGCAAGTACTTGGAAATAAGCATCTTGCTTGGCCAGTTCCATTAAATGCTGCTGCAAAAAATCATGTTCTTTGTTTGACATGGTGGCAAAGTAGTCTTGCGCGTCTGCCAAAATTTGTTTACCCGCGAGCAGCTGTGTGCTGTTATTGGCTGCAATTTTGGTTACAGGGCCGTCAAAATCAAAATCGTCATCCATCATAACTGAAACTCTATCTAACTATCTAAATACTATTGCGAGGATTATACAAACCAATCATAGTTAACTGATCTCTATACTTCTTAAATCGTGCACTTGAAGTTCGGGAAAAAGAGACCTTAGCAAATTCGAGATTTCACTTGGACTTGTGTAAAACCATTCTTTACCTGGTGAGTTTTCTACTTTTCTACCTTTAAAATTTAAAATTGAATGGATCGCTTGTTCAAGATTATTAGCTTTTTCTGTTTTAATTATTAGAGCTATAATTGGTCTCTCAGGGAAACTTGTACCTACTTGAGTTAAAATTCTATTAAGTGAATCAGTAGATGACATACCTATTTTACAAGGCCAAATATCTCTGCCTTCTAATTGTGATAATTTTTCATAGGCTTCATAGTAGTACAAGTAGATACTTGCTCCATAAAAATCTTCATATATATTTGTAGCTTCTGAATTCTCAATAGTTTCAACAGCTAAAGATTGTAAATTTTCATTTAGATTTTCTGCCTCAAATGATATAGGTTGATCATTTATTTCACTATCCGTAATATCTTCTATATACCACTGCCCATAACCTCGATTTACACTTTTTTTATTTTTTGAAAGTGTATTCAGAGCTTTCTTCACACTGTGTGTCAGGTTTGTACCATTAATTATCCCACCATTATCAATATGATATTGTCTTACTTTTGAAACAATTACATCTCTCTTAACGGTTCGGTTATTAAAAAGTTGAAGTATTAACTCTTCTATTAAACTTGGTGTAAGGTAAAGCCCAGTGTATTTGTATTCAGCCAAAGTACTAACTCTGTATAACTTATATTTAGTCTTAGCCATTATATGACAAGTATTTGCATCCTTTGTTCAACTGTCATGCAAACTCATGTAAAATCGAGCCCATTGCATATGAATACGAATGAGAGAGTTAATCCGTGCGTAATATTTTAGTCACCAATGCCCTTCCTTACGCCAATGGCCCGATCCATATGGGTCACTTACTTGGTTATATCCAAGCAGATATTTGGGTTCGTGCGATGCGTGCAATGGGTCATAACGTGACTTATGTATGTGCAGACGATGCTCACGGTACAGCAATTATGCTACGTGCTGAAGCAAACGGCATTAGCCCAGAACAACAAATTGCCAATGTGCAAGCCGAACACGAACGCGATTTCGCTGGCTTTAAAGTCGATTTTGACCACTACGACTCGACCAACAGCGCAGAAAACCAAGCACGTGCGTCAGAAATTTATATTAAAAACCGTGATGGCGGCAACATTGCTGTACGTCCTGTTAAACAATTGTTTGACCCTGAAAAGGGCATGTTCTTATCAGACCGTTTTATTAAAGGCACATGCCCAAAATGTAAAGCGGAAGATCAATACGGCGACTCATGTGAAGTTTGCGGTACCACTTATAACGCGACTGAATTATTAGATGCAAAATCAACCTTAAGCGGTGCAACACCGATTGAAAAATCTTCAGATCATTACTTCTTTAAGCTACCGAATTTCTCAGAATACCTACAAAAATGGACACGCGATGAAGGTCGTTTACCGGTCTCTATTGCTAATAAACTTGATGAATGGTTTGAAGCAGGTTTATCCGATTGGGATATTTCTCGTGATGCGCCATATTTTGGCTTTGAAATTCCAGATGCGCCAAACAAATACTTCTACGTATGGGTAGATGCGCCAATTGGTTATATGTCGAGCTTTGAAAACTATATTAAAACCAAGCGCCCTGATCTAAGCTTTGATGATTACTGGAAAAAAGATTCTGAAAATGAGGTCTATCACTTCATTGGTAAAGACATCGTGTATTTCCACGCGCTGTTTTGGCCGGCAATGCTTGAAGGTGCTAACTACCGTACCCCATCTGGTTTATTCGTGAACGGTTTTTTAACTGTAAACGGTCAAAAGATGTCGAAATCTCGTGGGACGTTCATTAAAGCTGAAACCTATTTACAGCATTTAAACCCTGAATACCTACGTTACTACTTCGCATCTAAACTGTCTGATAAAGTTGAAGACTCTGACTTAAATCTTGATGATTTTGTACAAAAGGTTAACTCTGACTTAGTTGGTAAAGTAGTCAATATTGCCAGCCGCTGTGCAAAATTCATTAATACCAAGTTTGATAACAAACTTTCTGCAACGTGTGCAGAGCCTGAATTGGTACAAAGCTTTATTGATGCAGGTGCATCAATTGCAGCGCAATACGAAGCGCGTGAATTCTCTGCTGCGATTCGTGAAATCATGGCGCTTGCTGACAAAGCCAACCAATATATTGATGAGAAAAAGCCGTGGGCACTCGCTAAAATTGAAGGCGAAGAACAACAAGTACATGATGTATGTTCTGTGGGGATTAACCTGTTCCGTCAATTAGCGGTTTACCTTGCGCCAGTATTGCCTACACTTGCTGAACAAGTTCAAGCATTCTTACAGTTAGACAGCTTTGACTTTGCTTCGCGTGAAACGATTCTTGTGGGTCATGAAATTGCATTGTTCCAACCACTCATGCAACGTGTTGATCCAAAAGCGGTAGCTGCAATGGTCGATGCATCTAAAGATTCTTTAGCTGCTCCTGCTGAAGCACCAAAAGCTGAAAAGAAAAAAGAAAAGAAAGTTGAAAAGAAACCTGAACCTAAAGTAGGCGAAGCTGAAATCATTGGCATCGAAGACTTTATGAAAGTTGATTTACGTGTGGCTGAAGTTTTAGAAGCCGCTCACGTTGAAGGTTCTGACAAGCTTTTACAACTCACTTTAAATGTGGGTGAAGCTGAACCACGTAACGTATTTAGCGGTATTCGTGAGTTCTATGCGCCTGAAGATTTAAAAGGCAAATTGGTGGTGATGGTGGCTAACCTTGCACCACGTAAAATGCGTTTTGGTATTTCAAACGGTATGGTATTGGCTGCGGGTAATGGCGACGGTGTTTGGGTGATCTCACCTGAATCTGGTGCTAAACCGGGTGATAAAGTGTCTTAATTTTTAAATTAAGATGATAAAAAGCCTCTACATTGTAGGGGCTTTTTTTTATTGTTTAAATTATATCTTTCATTTTAAAGATATATTTTTAGACCAGCACTCTAAATTTGGTGGAATTTGCAATTGAATTTTCAACTACATTGACTACAATTCACTCGCTATTTATGGGGTAAATACATTATGAAAAAATTATTAATTGCTGCATTAGCAGTATCGTCTGTTGCTTTTACTGGTTGTTCTGTTCGTATGGCAGACATGACTGTCGCTTCAACTAAAAACTACAACTTAAACTCAAACCAATTTGTAAAAGGCGAACGCGTTACAGGTGAAGATAAGGTACCTGTAGTTCTATTTCCATTGGGTATTCCTAACTTTAAAACTGCCATCGACCGTGCAATTGAAAAAGATCGTTGTGCAGTGGCTTTATCTGATGTGGTAATTACGCAACTAAACCAAGCCTTTATTGTTGGCCAAGTGGGTTACCGTGTTGAAGGTACGCAAGTGATTGACCGTTCACAACCTCAATGTAAAAAATAAGATCTAACATCTTAATAAAGCCTCTACATTGTAGGGGCTTTTCTATCTCCAGGATCTAAAACCATTCCTATGATCCTAGACAGTATCGTGGACAACAAATCCCTCTAAATTCTTAAAATATTTCTGTTCAAAGGCTTCTGGGCTTAACCAGCCGTTTGCGGAATGCCTTCTGACCCGATTGTAATAAATCTCAATATAGTCAAACAAGACTGTATTCGCTTCTTTTCGAGTGGCAAACACACTGCCATGGACCACATGACCTTTCAATGTATGAAAGAAGCTTTCGGTCACTGCATTATCCCAACAGTTTCCCCTGCGTGACATACTTTGAACGCAGTTATTCGTCAATAATAGCGCCCTAAAATCACGACTACAGTACTGTGAGCCTTGGTCCGAATGCACCATGACACCCATTGGATACCCCTGACGAGCCATTGCATAATGAAACGCATCACACACCAATTGACGGTCTATTCGATGGCTGGTTTGCCAGCCGACAATACGACGGCTGAATAGATCCAGCATCACACATAAATACAGCCAACCTTGCTTAGTACGGATATAGGTAATATCCGTTGTCCAGATCTTATTGGGTTCATTGACCGTAAATTGACGATCCAACAAGTTAGGCGCTGTAGGCAAACGATGGTTTGAATCAGTCGTATGCTTGTATTTACGTGCAATCCTGCTACGTAAACCAAGCTTTTTAAGCATTCTTCCAACGGTTCGTTCGCTCATGCTGTAACCTAAATCATGCATGTCATGTACCAATGAAGGTGCACCCAATCGTGCATGATGCTGCCAATATACGGCTTTTAAATCATTATATTTCTGCGCTGGATTGGTCTGGCGTTTTCGCCAGGCATAATAGCCTGAAGTGCTGACACCCAGGCATTGACAGGCAGAAGATACAGTGACTTCATTCACATCCAGATCTTGAATTACCGTGTACTTTTCTTGGCATGATCTGTCAGAAAGTACACATGCGCTTTTTTAAAGATGTCATTGGCTTCCCTGAGCTGTTTGACTTCTTTCTCTAATTCTAAGATCCGCTGTTGTTCTGGTGAAAGTTGACGTTTGCTTGAACCCACTGGATTGGCTTCACGAATCCATTTGTCTAAAGTTGAATAACCCACACCTAATTTCTGGGCGATTGCAGCTATAGGTTCGTGGGAGTTTGAAAGTGCATAATCAATCGCTTGCTGTTTAAATTCAGGACTTGAGCAGCATTGCTGCGCAAGATAGCCATTTCTTGAATCTCCAAAGATTAAAGTTACGTTATCTTTAGAGGGACGTGCTGTCCATTATTTTGGCTAGGATCA